>JAYUQE010000042.1:0-5777 GCA_043756905.1 Burkholderiales bacterium
GGCACGGTGCAAGGCGGCGGCAGCACCCGCATCGGCAACGACAACTGGATCATGGCCTACGTGCACGTGGCGCACGACTGTCAAATTGGCCACCACACCATCATCGCCAACAGCACCCAACTGGGCGGCCATGTTCAGCTCGGTGATTGGGTCTTCCTGGGCGGCTTGTCCGGCGTGCATCAGTTCGTGCGCGTGGGCGCGCATGCAATGACCGGTTTTCAAACCCGCCTGTCGCAAGACCTGCCGCCTTTCATGACCGCGGCGGGCAACCCGGCACAGGCCACCGGCATCAACCAGGAAGGCCTGCGCCGCCGCGGCTTCAGCCCCGAGCGGCTGGCGTTGGTGAAGCAGATGCACCGGTTGCTGTACCGCCAGGGCTTGAGCCTGGCCGATGCCGTGGCCGCCATCGCCGCCCTGCGCGAGAGCACGCCGCTCGCGCAGGGTGACGCCACCCTGCTGCTGGGCTTTCTGGCCCAGGCCGAACGCGGCGTCGTGCGCTGAGCGGCTGAGAGTCTTTTGCTCATGCTGACCAGCGCTGCCCCCCGCCTGGCGCTGGTGGCCGGCGAAGCCTCGGGCGACCTGCTGGCCGGCCTGCTGCTCGGCGGCCTGAAGCGGCGCTGGCCTGGGTTGCACAGCGAGGGTATTGGCGGTGCGCACATGGTGGCCCAGGGCTTACAGGCCTGGTGGCCGAGCAGCCGGCTGGCGGTGCGCGGTTATGTGGAGGTGCTGCGCCACTACCCGGGTTTGCTCAGGCTGCGCAACGAGTTGGGCGCGCGGCTGCTGCGCGACAGGCCCGATGCCTTCATTGGCGTTGACGCACCAGATTTCAACCTCGGGTTGGAAACACGCCTGAAGGCCGCAGGCGTGCGCACCATCCATTTCGTGTGCCCGTCGATCTGGGCCTGGCGTGCGCACCGCACGGCGGCCATTGCGCGCGCCGCCGACCACGTGCTGTGCCTGTTTCCGTTCGAGCCCGCGCTTCTGGCGCAGCATGGCATCCGCGCCAGCTACGTGGGCCACCCGCTGGCCGACGCGATCCCCTTGCAGCCGCCACGCGCGGCCAGCCGTGCAGCTTTGGGCTTGGCACCGGCGGCCCCGATGCTGGCGCTGCTGCCAGGCAGCCGGGTGTCTGAGGTCGAAGCCATCGCGCCGGCCTTCCTGCGTGCGGCCGCACTCATGCAGGCGCAGCGGCCGGCCCTGCGCTGCGTACTGCCCACCGCACCGGGGCTGCGCGTGCGCATCGAAGCACTGCGCTTGCAGCACGCACCGCAGCTTGACGTGGCGGTGCTCGATGGCCGCTCGCACACCGCGCTGGCCGCCTGCGACATCACGCTCATCGCCAGCGGCACGGCCACGCTGGAAGCGGCGCTGTTCAAGCGCCCCATGGTCATCGCCTACCGCATGAATGCCTTGAGCTGGTTCATGATGAAACGCCAGCAACTGCAACCTTGGGTGGGCTTGCCTAACATCCTGTGCGAGCAGTTCGTGGTGCCCGAGTTGATCCAGGAACGCTGCGAACCCGCTGCGCTGGCGCGCGAAACCCTGGCCCTGCTCGATGACGCCAGCCGCGTGCAACGCATTCAAAATCGCTTCATTGAACTTCACCATTTGCTGCGCCAGGACACGGCGCGCAAGGCCACCGATGCCATCGCGCAAGCACTTCAGGTTTGAAAGCCTCGGCCCGGGCTGGGGCAGCCCCGGCCTGGTGGCTGGCGTGGATGAAGCCGGCCGCGGCCCGCTGGCCGGGCCGGTGGTGGCCGCGGCGGTGATCCTGGACGAACTCAACCCGATCCGTGGCCTGGCTGATTCGAAACTGTTGTCGCCCAAAAGACGCGAGGCCTTGTTCGACGAGATCCGCGCCCGCGCGCTGTGCTGCAGCGTGGCGCTGGCCAGCGTGGAAGAGATCGACAGCCTGAACATCCTGCAAGCCACCCTGCTGGCCATGCGCCGTGCTGTGCAAGGCCTGCGCCTGCGGCCGCACCGCGTGGTGGTGGATGGCAACCGCGCGCCGGTGCTCGACGTGCTGGTGAAGGCCATCGTCAAGGGCGACGCCAAGGTGCAGGCCATTTCGGCGGCGTCGATCCTGGCCAAGGTGCATCGCGACCGGCTGTGCCTGGAGCTGCACGCTGCACACCCCGGTTATGGTTTCGACGCCCACAAGGGCTACCCCACGCCGGCACACTTGCAGGCCTTGCAGCAGCATGGCGCCTGCCCGGCCCACCGGCGCAGCTTTGCGCCGGTGAAGGCGGTGTGCAGGTGAGGCACCTCAAGCCCGCGTTGATGCCTGCGGCAGCGGGGCGTGGTTGAACACCGTGGTCATTCGCTCGCGCGACAACCCGCTGCATCTGCGCCTGCGCAGGCTGGTGCGTGAAGGCACGGCCTACCGCAAACATGGCATGGTGTGGTTAGAGGGAGACCACCTGCTGCGCGCCTGCCTGGCGCGGGGCGGTGCGGTGCAGGAGTTGGTCGTCAGCGAAGCCGCGGCGGGCAGCGATGTGGTGCGCAGCGTGATGGCGCAGGTGCCGCGTTGCGCCGTGCTCAGCGACGCACTGTTCAAGGATCTGAGCGCCCTGCCTTCACCGCAAGGCCTGGGCGGCCTGGTGGTCTTGGCGCCAGACGTTGCGCCGCGCCCAGGCGTGCCCAGCGTGGTGCTGGATCGCCTGCAAGACAGCGGCAACGTGGGCAGCATCCTGCGCAGTGCCGCGGCGCTGGGCGTGCAGCAGGTGTTGGCGCTGTCGGGCACGGCCGGGCTGTGGTCGCAAAAGGTGTTGCGCGCAGCCATGGGGGCGCATTTCGCACTGCGCCTGTGCGAAGGCTTGAGCGTTGGCCAGCTCGAAGGTTTGGGCCTGGCGTACCTGGCCACCGACTCGCATGCCGGCATGGCACTGCATGAAGCGGCCCTGCCGGCGCACGCGGCCTTCGTGCTCGGGCATGAAGGGCAGGGCGTGAGTGCCGAACTGCGCTGCCTGTGCAGCGGCAGAGTGCGCATCGCTCAACCCGGTGGCGAGGAGTCACTCAACGTGGCCGCGGCGGCGGCGATCCTGCTGTACGAGTGGTCGCGCCGGCAAATCAGTAGATGAGCCGCTGCGGCTGGATGTCGCGCAAGATGGTGGTGGCGATTTCTTCGATCGACTTGTGCGTCGATGACAGCCAGGCGATGCCCTCGCGGCGCATCATGCTCTCGGCTTCGCGCACCTCGTGGCGGCAGTTGTCGAGCGAGGCATAGGTACTGGCCGGCCGGCGCTCATGGCGAATCTGCGACAGCCGCTCGGGGTCGATCGTCAGGCCGAAGCATTTGCCCTTGTGCGGCGCCAGCGGCGTGGGCAGGCAGCGGCGATCGAAGTCCTCTGGAATGAGCGGGTAATTCGCCGCCTTCACGCCGTGCTGCATGGCCAGGTACAGCGAGGTCGGCGTCTTGCCGCTGCGGCTCACGCCCACCAGGATGACATCGGCACTTTTCAGGTTGACGGACGACTGCCCATCGTCATGCGCCAGCGAGAAGTTGATGGCCTCGATGCGACCGTGGTATTCCTCGCTCTTGGCGACGTCAGAAAAACGCCCCACTCGGTGGTTCGACTTGACCTTGAATTCTTCTTCCAGCGGCTCGATGAAAGTGCGGAACATGTCCAGCACCAGGCCGTTGCAGCTTTGCGTGGTGAACACGCTGCGCACTTCGTCATTGACCAGGGTGATGAAGACGATGGGGCGGCGGCCCTCGCGTTCCTGCGTCTCGTTGATCTCCATCAGCACGGCCCAGGCCTTGTCGACGCTGTCGATGAAGGGGCGGCGCACATGGCGCGGGTGCACGCTGAACTGCGCCAGGATCGAATTGCCGAAGGTCTCTGCCGTGATGCCGGTGCCGTCTGAAACGAAGAACACGCTGCGGTTTGGCATGGTGGTCAATGCTGGGGGCACCGGAAGTGAACAAGTGAACGATCGGCGCCGATCATAGGGAAGAACTCCTTAGAATCTTTCGCAACATGTTGGCTCACACCTGCTCCACGCTTGGCCGCCGCACGCAAGCAACGCTTGCCTTGCGCGCCGCCTCTTGGCGTGTCGAGCGCAGCCGCGCACCGGTTTTGAACGCACTTGAAAGCAAACCATGTCCCAACCCAACCTGGCGACCGCCCTGGTCGTTCCGTTTGAGAACCTGAGGATGACCGATGTCGAGGTGGTCGGCGGCAAGAACGCTTCCCTCGGCGAAATGATCAGCCAGTTGGCCGCCAGCGGCGTGCGCGTGCCCGGCGGCTTTGCCACCACGGCGCATGCCTTCCGCCAGTTCCTCGGGCAAGCCGGGTTGGATGTGCGCATCGCCCGGCGCCTGGCCGATCTGAACACCGAAGACACCCGTGCCCTGGCCGAAGCCGGCGCGCAGATTCGCCAATGGGTGCTGGACACGCCGTTCCCGCCCGAGTTGACACAGGCCGTGAGCGAGCAGTTCGAACGCTTGCATGGCGGCGATGAACAGGCCTCGTTCGCGGTGCGCTCGTCGGCCACGGCAGAAGACTTGCCTGAAGCTTCCTTCGCGGGCCAGCAAGAAAGTTTCCTCAACGTGCATGGCATCAAGCAGGTGCTGCAACGCATGAAGGAAGTCTTCGCCTCGCTGTACAACGACCGCGCCATCAGCTATCGCGTGCACAAGGGCTTTGCCCATGCCGAGGTGGCCTTGTCAGCCGGCGTGCAGCGCATGGTGCGTTCCGACCTGGGCTCAGCCGGGGTCATGTTCACCATCGACACCGAATCGGGCTTCACCGACGTGGTCTTCATCACCGCCAGCTACGGGCTGGGCGAAACCGTGGTGCAAGGCGCCGTCAATCCCGACGAGTTCTACGTTCACAAGCCCACCCTGCGCAACGGCAAGTTCCCGGTGGTGCGGCGCGTGCTGGGCTCGAAGCTGGTGCGCATGGAATTCGCTGTTAACGGCGCGGGCGCCACCAACGGCCACCGCGTGCGCACGCTGGACACACCGCCCGAGCAGCGCAACCGCTACTGCATCAGCGACGCCGATGTGATCGAACTGGCGCGCTACGCGCTCATCATCGAGCAGCACTACGGCCGCCCAATGGACATCGAATGGGGCAAGGACGGCAGCGACGGCCAGATCTACATCCTGCAAGCCCGCCCTGAAACCGTGAAAAGCCGTGCGGCCGACAAGACCGAACACCGCTACCGCCTGAAGGGCAGCGGCACCGTGCTGGCCGAAGGCCGCGCCATTGGCCAAAAAATTGGCACCGGCCCAGTGCGCCTGGTGCGCAGCATTGCCGACATGGACCGCGTGCAACCGGGCGACGTGCTGGTCACGGAAATGACCGACCCGAATTGGGAGCCGGTGATGAAGCGTGCCAGCGCCATCGTCACCAACCGTGGCGGGCGCACCTGCCACGCGGCGATCATTGCGCGTGAATTGGGCATCCCCGCCGTGGTGGGTTGCGGCCACGCCACCGAGCACGTGAGCGAGGGGCAACTCGTCACCGTGGCTTGTTCAGAAGGCGACACCGGCCACGTTTATGACGGCCTGCTGGAAACCGAAATCACCGAAGTGCAGCGTGGCGAGATGCCGTATTGCCCGATCAAGATCATGCTCAACGTGGGCAACCCGACGCTGGCGTTTGAGTTCGCGCAGATGCCCAACTCGGGTGTGGGCCTGGCGCGGCTGGAATTCATCATCAACAACAACATCGGCGTGCATCCGAAGGCGATCCTGGACTATCCGAACATCGACCCCGATCTGAAAAAAGCAGTCGAGTCGGTGGCCCGTGGCCACGCTTCGCCGCGCG
>JAYUQE010000043.1:0-5775 GCA_043756905.1 Burkholderiales bacterium
AATCCAATCGACATAGGCCGAGAACAACACCGTGGATCGAGCGCTCGCAACTGAGGCTGGCAACGGCAAGCGGCGATCCACCGCATAGGCCAACTGGAAGGCGCGCAAGAAATCACCAAACGCAAGAACCGTTGCGGTGCTCAAGACCACGCCCGCCAGCAAGACCGGGCGAAATCTGGCTGCAGCGGCCGGTTGTGAATTCGTCTCGCGCGGCAAGATGGACAGCAGGTACCCCCACGCAAAGGCGATGGGCAGCAGGAAGAACGGGTACCACAGCGGAAACTCCACCTGGCTGTGCAAACCCACCAGCCCCACGGCGGCAAGCAAGCAGCCGCTCAATGCACGCTGGGTGTTCCCCTGCCTTCGCAGGTTGCGCCAGGCGGCAATGGCCGCCCAAACGACCAGCCCCCCAAGCACGGCCGCCAAAGGCCAACCAAACTCCACGATCCAGTGGACAAACAGGTTGTGCGCATGATCCCAAGGCCGTGGGTGTCTGGTTGCGAACGGCGTGAGCGTCCAGGCCGTGTTGAATTCACCGAAACCCACGCCCGTGAGCGGCCGTTGCGCAGCGATCTCGAAGGCCTGCTGCCAAACCCCCAACCGCGACGACGTGACATCACCCCCGCGCAAGATGTGGCTCACACCGGCCTGGATCACAACAGGGCTTTGTAGTTGCGTCAGCACAAGCTGCGCCAGCCCGTAGACCAATGGCGCAGCCACCAGCAAGGCCCGCGCTGGCCGGCCCAATGAGTGTGCCGCCCAACCCCATACGGCCAGCCCCAGAAGGCCAACCAACCCCATGCGCGAGCCACTGAGAGCCAGCCCCAGGCACAGCAGCAACATGGCAGCACAACCCCACGCCACGCGCAGACGCTTCATGACCATGAGCCCGACCAAGCCCACCATTGCCCACAGCAAGTTGGTTGCCAGACTATTGGGCTGGTAGATGTTGCCCACCGCGCGGCCAGGTGTGCGCGCTGCGGCGACCAGGTGGTTGCCCGTCCAATCGGGCACATAGACCTGCAGCACACCGATGCCCGAATTCACCAGGCCGGCAAACAACCAACCGGCGAAGAGCCAGATCAACCAGCCGTGTGCCTGCTTGCTGCGGGCGGCCATGCCACCGGCACAGGCCACCAGTGCGGCGCTGCCCAAAAACGCCAGCGCACTTAACTTTGGGCCGGCCACGGTTTGCAGCACGATCCACGTGACCAGCACGCCAGCCCCGAGCACAACCAGCAAAAGATGCAGCGGCCGCAGCGCGCGCCACGGCACACGAACGCCCGCCGCAACCACGCCCACCGCTGCCACGGCCAGCCCCCATAAAAAGAACGCGGCCAGCTCGCGCATCATGTGCAGCGAGGGTGGGCGGTTGAACGCGATCAGGCTGGGCAGCGCCGCGGCGGCGAAGATGGCCAACCGGGCTGGCCATGGCAGCAGTGCCTGGGCTGGTGAATCTTGCGAGGGCAGCATCAAGGCATTCTAGAAACCGTGCGCCGCACAATGCCCGCCTTGCAGCACGCAAAAACTCACCATGCTCTACAAATTCAAATCCAAAGCCACCGGCGACGTGATCATGCTCGGCCCCAATGGCGACCAGTTGCTGCGCATCCTGGGCCGCGAGCCGGCGGCCACGGGCATCTTCGAGGTGGCGGCCATGCCGGCGGCCATGGCAGCGCTGCGCGAAGCGGTGGCGGTTGATGAACGCGAGCGCGCGCCTGGCGCAACTGAAGGCGGCGCGTCAGGCGCCACCGGCATCACGCTGCGCCAGCGCGTGTGGCCGGTGCTGGAAATGCTGCAACGCGCCCACGCCGCCGGTGAGCCGGTCGTGTGGGGGGTTTGATTTGAGAAGGCGCGAACGAGCCGGGCGGCTAACGCCTCACTTCACGCCACGAATCCTTGCTCGACGGGATGCCCACCTTGGGCACGGGCGGCGTGGGCAGTCGCTTGCGGTCATTGCTTTGAGTGACGAACTTCACCCCTTCACTGGTGAGCATGGCCGTGGGCTTGGAGGCATTGGCTAGGTCGCTGATCTGCACTGAAACGTAGGTCGTGCCTTCGATCTTGCCACCGCTGAGCACGTTGACCCAATAGAAGTACGAACTGGCCGAACAGTCGTTGGCACCATTCTTGTTGCTCACGAAGCCCAGCGCGCCGTAAGCCACCAGCGGGCGCACATTGATGTGTTCGCCCGCCGCCAGGTCGAGGTACCAGCCGCGCTGGGTGGCCCAGTCCACGGGGTTGCTGCTCATCGTGTCGGTGACGCGGTTATAGGTTTGCTGCACCAGGCTCGTGCGCGCATTGCTCAGGCTGGCGGCGTCGCTGATGGCATAGATGGACTGCACCTTGTTGTTGCCCCAGTCGGTCACGTCGAGGATGCGCCCGGTGCCCACCACCACCACGCGCTTGCCCTGCACGCTCACCAGTTCGGGCGCCGCGGTCACGCCTTGCAGGTCGCCTGCCGGGCCCTTGAGCACGGCCAGCAGCTTGGGCGTTCCCTTGCCGGTGAGGTCGAAGCGCCAGACGTTGCCGAGCAAGTCGCCACCGTAGGCGTATTGCACGCTGCCGTCGGGCTCCAGGTAGGGTGACACCTGCGCCAGGCCCGATTCGGCGGCCAGGGTGCCGGCGGCCACGACGAATTCCTTGATCACGGCGCCGTTGGTGGGGTTGAGCATCCACAGCCGGCCCTTGCCGTCGGCGGTGTTGTTGTAGCCCGATGTCACCAGCACCACCTGGCCGTCGCCCTGGCTCTTCACGATTTGCGGCTTGCCCACCGACTGGCCCACCTTGGCCGCCATGGCGCTGTCGCCCGCGGCCGGGAATTCCCAGTTGGTCTTGCCGGCCAGGGCGCTTTCGCTCAGGCCGCGCGGCGCGCTCACATCCAGCGCATAGAAGCTGCGCCCGCCCGCACCCATGCCGGCCACCAGCAGCTTGCCGCTGCCGCCGCTGCTGCCGACGGTGGGGGTGCCGTCGAGCTGGGTGCGAAACGACCAGCCGCGCGCCGTGGTGGGGCCCATGTCGGCCAGCGCGGCGCGCGGCACGAAGGCCCACAGTTCCTTGCCGGCGTCGGGGCTGCGGGTGTCGAACGCATGCAGCATGCCGTCGCCCGTGGGCACGTACAGCACGCCGTCGCTGATGGCCGGCTCGGCATTGATGATGGCGGCCAGGCGGCTGGTGCGCTGGCGGAACAGCGTGCCTTCGTTGCTGCGGTCTCCACGCAGGTAGTTGATGACGTTGGCCGTGCTGCCGTAGGCGTTGCTCGGGTTGACCGTGGCGCCCACGCCGGCCGCGGTGAAGGCCACGCCGCCACCGGCGGCGATGACGCGAGTCGTCCAGTCGCGCGCATCCAGCGCAGTAGATGCCTTCCAGGTTTCGGCGGCACCGATGGCACCGGTGGTGCTGTTCACGCCGTATGCAAACACGTCGCCCGACCAACCCGCCGGGTTGTAGGCCGTGGTGTAGGCCATGCCGTCGCCGCGCGCCAGGTTGCCGGTGGCCAGCGCCACGCCGCCCTGCGAGCCGACGAAGTTCAGGATCTCGTTGATGCCGGCTTGCAGGTTCTTGGTCGTTTCGTCGGGCGTGGTGGCCACGTACATCTTGCCGCGGCCGTTGAGGGTGGCGTGCCACAGGTCGTCGATCTGCGTGCGGTCTTGCGCCGTGGGCGCGGCCCAGGCGGGCGGCGTGGTGAAGGGGTTGGTGATGCCGGGCCATTGCAGGCCGCGCAAGCCCAGCGTCAAGCCGAAGGTGTTCATGTGCGGGTTGGCATTGCGGTCGGCGTTCTGCTTGGTGACGTCTTCCTTGAGCACTTGGCCGGTGGCCAGATCAGGGCGCAGGTTGATCGTGTAGTAGGCCAGGGCGATGTCGGCCAGTGACTTGGCATGAATCGTCGAATACGGCGCGCCGCTGCCATAGGTGGCCTGGCTGTAGCTGGGCACGGTGACGCTGGAGGGCGCGGCAAAGCCATCGGTCACCACGAAGGTGTTGTTGCGCTGGCAGGCGTACTGGATGATCTTGTTGCCCTGCGTGTCGTTGTCGGTGCGCTGGAATTGCGCGCCTGAATACAGCAAGGCCTCGCGCGTGGGCGTGCCGGCGTTGCGCTCGGGTGTGTAGAACATGCCGGCCACGCGCAGCCGGTTGGCGGCTGACGAGGTGGCATCGGCGTCGAACATGGTGACCGGCTGGCGGTTGTTGAAATACACCACGCCCATGCGCAGGCCCGAGAGGTTCTCCAGCACCTGGCCCATGCTGGCGGCCAGCATCAGGCGGCGCTTGCGGTAGTAGGTGAACCAGTTGGCAAAGTTCTGCATCTCGGCCGTGTAGGTGCGGCTCGAATAGGGCGCAAAGCTGACGCCGGCCTTGATTTCAAAGCGTTTGAGTTTCTGATCATCCGGCCCGAGCGCGCAGCTCACGTCGTCGACCACGCCGCACTCGGCCGGCATCCAGTAGGTGGCCGGGTAGTAGGGCAGCGAGGCCATACAGGCCACCCGGCTCGCGGTGACGGTGTACGGCAGGCCTGAAGGCGCGCTGCCGCCGTAGCAGTCGTGCACGGTGGCGCCGGCCGGGATGGTCATGCCGGCGGAAAAGGTGAAGCGCCAATCGGTGTTGCTGTTCACCATGTTGGCGTCGAGCTTGAAGGTGGCGCTGCCGTTGACTGGGTGCGACTTGGCGGCACCTGGCGTGGCGTTGCCGAAGGACTGCACGCCGCTGCCCAGGTCAGCCGGCGACCAGGGGTCGTAGGTCACTCGCGGGTCGTAATAGAGGGTGTTGTAGATGGCCGAGCGCACCCAGCCCACCTCGCCCGTGGGCGGCACGGCGTAGCCCAGCGAGGTATAGGGGTCGTCGTACTGGCGGCTGCCGGCGGCCACGCCATTGGGGAAGAGGTAGAAGTATTCCCACTCGCCCGGGTTGCCACCCGGCAGCGGCTTGCCAGTGGTCTTGCCCCTGGCGTTGACATGGTCCCACCACAGCGTGCCGCCGTTGGTCTCGAGCAGCATTTCGAAATCCATCGAGCCCGAGTCGTCGGTGGCGAAGATGAGGTTGGGCTTGGCCAGCACGGCGGCACGCAGTGGCACTTCGGCCACGTTGGTGGCCTGCGACGACGCGGCGCCGCCGAGCAGCACGGCCAGCGACAGCAGCGAGGCGGCAATCTGGAGGGCGGTTTTCATGTTCAGGCCTTTCGGGGCAGGCAATACGGTGCGGGCCGGCCATGAGCCGTGCGCCGCGCGATTCGAGTTCTGTGCATCAGGTGCCACGTGTCATGAGCGCCTGCACCCAGGTCAGCGTGCCCTTGGGGCCAAGCACACGGGCAGTCAGGCGGTATTGCGTGGCGTTGGGCGGGTCGAGCACTGGCGTGTCGGCCGACGCCGATGCCGGCAGCGCCTTCTGCGCCACCAGGCATTGCGCCAGCCGGTCGGTCACCGTGGCCACGCTGCACAGCCGCTCGGCCACCACGCGCACCTCATAGGCGCCCACGTTGGTGGCCGGCACGCCGGCCCAGTTGATGGTGGGCACGCCCTCGGTGTCGACGGCCTGCGGAGTCGACCAGTACCAGGCGCCGGTGTCCAGGCTTTCGTCGGGCAGCGCGCCGACTTGCGCGAAGGCGTTGTTCAAGCCCACTTCCGAGGCCTGCAACGAGACTTCGCGGAACAGCGAATTGCCCGCGGCCATGGTGCCGATCTCGGTCATCCGCGCCAGGGCGATGCCGCCCATCAGCATCACCGTCATCAGCACCAGCACCACCAGCATGGTGACGCCGCGTTGCCGGCGGCGTTTCGG
>JAYUQE010000044.1:0-5774 GCA_043756905.1 Burkholderiales bacterium
TGGCGACGGCAACGACGGCATTTCCACCCAGGCCTTGGGCGAGGAAGTGTTCGCCTCCACCATCCAGGCCAGCATGGTGGGCGAAGCGCCCGGCGACGATCTCGATGAAGCCGAGATCGAACGCTCGATCCGCGAGATCAACGACGCCATCCGGCGCTCGTCGCAGCGAAAAAACTAACCGGAGGTTTAAATGGATGATTCGACGCGCGCTGGTTTCCAGCGCGCCGATGGCCGCGCCGCGGCCGCGCTGCGCCCCATCACCCTGCAACGCGGCTACACCGTGCATGCCGAAGGCTCGGTGCTGGTGAGCTTTGGCGCCACCAAGGTGCTGTGCACGGCGTCAGTGGAAGAAAAAGTACCGCCGCACAAACGCGGCAGCGGCGAAGGCTGGGTCACGGCCGAATACGGCATGCTGCCGCGCGCCACCCACACCCGCGGCGACCGTGAAGCCGCGCGCGGCAAGCAAAGCGGGCGCACGCAAGAGATCCAGCGTCTCATCGGCCGCAGCCTGCGCGCAGTGTTCGATTTGAAGGCGCTGGGCGAGCGCAGCATCTTGCTCGATTGCGATGTGCTGCAGGCCGACGGCGGCACCCGCACCGCGGCCATCACCGGGGCCTGGGTGGCGGCGCATGACGCGGTGAGCTTCTTGCTCAAGCAAGGCCGCATCGCGGCATCGCCCATTCGCGACGCCGTGGCCGCGGTGTCGGTGGGCATCGTGCAGGGCACGCCGCTGCTTGATCTGGAATACACCGAAGATTCGGCCTGCGACACCGACATGAATGTGGTCATGACCGGCAGCGGCGGCTTCGTCGAAGTGCAGGGCACGGCCGAAGGCGCCCCGTTCAGCCGCGCCGAGATGGATGCCCTGCTGGGCCTGGCCGCCAAGGGCATTGCCGAACTCGTGGCCGCGCAGCGCCTGGCCTTGGGCCTGGGCCTGAAGTGAGCGGCTGATGCGCCTGGTGCTGGCGTCGAACAACGCCAAGAAACTGGCGGAGTTGGCGGCCCTGTTTGCGCCGCTGCTGCTGCAACTGGTGGCGCAAGGCAGCCTGGGCGTGGCTGAGGCTGAAGAGCCGCATGGCACCTTCGTTGAAAACGCCCTGGCCAAGGCGCGCGCCGCGGCGGCGGCCTGTGGCGGTGCGGCCATCGCCGATGACTCCGGCCTGTGCGTCGATGCGCTGGGCGGTGCGCCCGGCGTGGCCTCGGCGCACTTTGCCGCCGTGGCGGTGCCCACCATGGAACGCGAAGCGCAACGCCGTTTGCAAGACCAGGCCAACAATGAACTCTTGCTGCAACGTCTGGCGGGCGTGCGCGCGCGCCAGGCACGATTCACCTCAACGCTGGTGGCGTTACGCTCGGCAACTGACCCCGAGCCGCTCATCACCACCGGGCGCTGGGAAGGCGAGATCCTGGAGTCACCTCGCGGCAGCGGTGGCTTTGGCTACGACCCGTTGCTGTTCATCCCCGCGCTGGGCGCCAGCGTGGCCGAGTTACCGCAAACGTTAAAAAACCAGCATAGCCACCGCGCCCTGGCCGCGGCGCAGATGCTGGCCCTGATGCGGGGCGCCTGGCGGCTGTGAAGATCGTTCCCGTGCTGCCGGCAACTGGTTCAGGTGTGGCGCCGGGCGTGGCCCGCGACGTGATGCACCACCTGCGCCCGGGCACCCTGAGCCTGCCCGCCTTGCCGCCGCTGGCGCTGTACATCCACCTGCCCTGGTGCCTGAAGAAGTGCCCGTATTGCGACTTCAATTCGCATGAAGCCAGGGGCGGCCAGGGTGCGGTGCCCGAGGTGCGCTACCTTGATGCCCTGCGTGCCGACCTGGAAGCCGCGTTGCCCCTGGTGTGGGGCCGCAAGGTCCACAGCGTGTTCATCGGCGGTGGCACGCCCAGCCTGTTTGCGCCGGAGTCGATTGAACGCATGTTGTCCGATGTGCGCGCCCGTTTGCCGCTGGAAGCCGCTTGCGAGATCACTCTGGAGGCCAACCCGGGCACCTTCGAGCGTGAACGTTTCAAGGCTTACCGCGCCGCTGGCGTGACCCGGCTTTCCATCGGCGTGCAAAGCTTCGACGACGCTGCCCTGCAAGCCATCGGCCGCGTGCACGACGCCGCCCAGGCCCGCGCTGCCGTGGCCGAGGCCGCGCAGGCCTTCGACACCTTCAACATCGACCTGATGTACGCGCTGCCCGGCCAGAGCCTGGTAATGCTGAAGGCTGATCTGGCGCAGGCGCTGGCCTTTGCGCCGCCGCACCTTTCGGTCTACCACCTGACGCTGGAGCCGAACACCTATTTCGCCACCCACCCGCCGCCGGCCTTGCCCGATGACGACAGCGCCGCCGAGATGCTCGACCTCATTGTTGACACCACCGCCGCAGCGGGCCTTGCGCGCTATGAAGTCTCGGCCTTTGCGCGGCCGGGCCATGCCTGCCGCCACAACCTGAACTACTGGCAGTTTGGCGACTATCTGGGCCTGGGCGCGGGCGCACACAGCAAGCTGAGTTTTCCCCACCGCGTGTTGCGCCAGGTGCGCTTTCGCGAGCCGCGGGCCTACATGGAGAACGCCGCCGCGGGCCGGGCAGTGTCGAACGAAGAGGAACTCTCGCGCCAGGCCTTGCCGTTCGAATTCATGCTCAATGCGTTGCGATTGCGTGACGGGTTTGCGTTGGCGCAGTTCACTGAACGCACGGGGTTGCCGCCGTCGGCCATCGAAGCCCGCCTGGCGCAGGCGCAGGCCAAGGGCTTGATCGAACGCGACCTGAAGACCGTGCGCCCCACCGCGCACGGCTTCGATTTCCTGAACGACTTGCAGCAACTGTTCCTGCCGTGAACCGGCGCTGCAGCGCAGGGCGGCGTGGCGGGCCTGGCTCCTATACTGCGGCGCACCTTGGCCGGGCCCACGCACCATGCGCTGGCCGGCACGCCCTGCCGCCAAGCACACGCCGCGGATGACCGAAAAGCACGCCCCACGACACCCCCCTGCCAAACTGGCCGGCCTGCACCCTGAGCAGGCGCTGCAGTTGCTGCAACATTGCGGCGTGGCCGAGCCCGTGGGCCAGCGCGGCAGCACCGAATGGCTGCAATCGCTGCTCGACGCGCTGGTCGATTTGTCCAGCCGCGACGCGCTCACCGGCCTGGCCAACCGGCGCAGTTTCGAACTCGCGCTGGCGCGCGAGATCGACCGCGTCGCGCGTTCCGGCGAGCCGGCGTTGCTGCTGGCGTTGGACATCGACCACTTCAAGGCGGTGAACGATCTGCATGGCCACGCGGCGGGCGATGAGGTCATCAAGTTCGTGGCCCAGGTGCTGCAAGACAGCGTGCGGCCGATGGATCTGGTGGCGCGCATCGGCGGCGAGGAATACGCCATCGTCATGCCCAATTGCCCGGCCACCTTCGGCCAGGCGGTGGCCGAGCGCATACGCCGCAAGCTCGAAACCACGCCGGTGGCCACCAGCCCGCACCAGCGCATTGCGGTCACGGCCAGCATCGGTGGCGCCTTTGCGCCGCAATGGGTGCGCTCCACCAGCGCGCTGTGGCTGGCGCGGGCCGACCTGCAGCTCTACCGCGCCAAGGCCCAGGGCCGCAACCGGGTGTTGATGGAACCGGCGGCGATGCCGCAAGTCAGCGCCGAGGAAAAGGCGTTGCTCTTTGAATCGTCGAACTTTCAGGAGCTTGAATGAGCACCGCCCGGCCGTCCGAAGGTGCTCGCACCGTAGTGCGCAGCACGAAGGTTGTCTTATGAGCACCGCCCGGCCGCCATCGGCCACAGGCCGATGGCCTTCGGCAGGCGACAGCCAGTCCGCAGGGACTGGCTGTGTCCGGCCTCAGTCCGAAGGTGCTCGCACCGTAGTGCGCAGCACGAAGGTTGTCTTATGAATCCTCCCAAGATTGACGCTGTGCCGCCCGCAGGCCGGCGCGCGCAGATCACCGCCATCACCAGCGGCAAAGGCGGCGTGGGCAAGACCTTCATCTCGGCCAACCTGGCCGCGGCGCTGGCGCGGCTGGGCAAGAAGGTGCTGGTGCTGGACGCCGACCTGGGCCTGGCCAACCTCGACGTGGTGCTGAACCTGGCGCCGCAGCGCACCTTGCACGATGTGTTCACCGCGGCCTGCCCGTTGCAAGACGCGATCCAGCCTGCCCCGGGTGGCTTCGAGGTCCTGCTGGCCGGCTCGGGCATGGTCGAATACTCACGCATGACGCCGCTGGTGCGCGAGCAGTTGCTGGCGGTGGTGGCGCAAATCGCGCCGCGCTATGACCACATCCTGCTCGACACCGGCGCGGGCATTTCTGACGTGGTGCTGTTCACTGTTTCGCTGGCTGACCAGGTGCTGATGGTGGCCACGCCCGAGCCCACGTCGCTCACCGACGCCTACGCCACGCTCAAGGTGCTGGCCAGCACCCAAGCCGCGCGGCCCACGTTCCTGGTGGTCAACCAGACCCGCCGGCCTGGCGAGGGGCGTGGCGTTCGCACGCAGTTGCAAACCGTGATCGAGCGCTACCTCAACCCCACCTTGGCGCAGCCGCTGACGCTGCAACTGCTGGGGGAAGTGCCCAGCGACGCCGCCGTGCGCGACGCGGTGCAGCGCCGCCAGTTGCTGCTGGAAGCGCAACCCGGCGCCGCCGCGTCGCTGGCCGTGGTGGCGGCGGCCACGCGGCTGGCCGAGCACAGCGAAGCCACGCCGGTGTGAGTGAGGCAACGCCCTTCGAAGGCCTGGGCGGCGAGCCCGGCGTACGCGCCCTGGTGCAGCGGTTCTATGACCTGATGGAGCTGGAGCCTGCCTACATCGCACTGCGCACGGTGCACCCGGGCACGCTGGACAGCGCCCGCGACAAGCTGTTCTGGTTTCTGTGCGGCTGGCTGGGCGGGCCCAACCATTACATCGAACGCTTCGGCCACCCGCGGCTGCGCGCGCGTCACCTGCCGTTCGCCATCGGCATTCGCGAGCGCGACCAATGGCTGGCCTGCATGGCCCAGGCGATGCGCGAGTTGCAGGTGGATGTCGCCCTGGCCACGCGGCTGCAAGAGGCGTTCTTCGGCACCGCCGACTTCATGCGCAACCGCGCGGGTTGAAGGCGCCGCGCGGCCGCAGCCGCGCAATCAACCGCTCAACCGCTCAACCCCTTAACAGCACGATCAATGCGCCGGCCCCGCCCTGTGGGCCGCTGGCCTGGGTGAACGCCACCACGGCCTGGCTTTGTGCCAGCCAGCGTTGCACCCGCACCTTCAGCACCGGCTCGCGCCCCGGCGAGCCGTGGCCTTTGCCGTGCACCACGCGCAGGCAGCGGTGGGTGTTCGATTGGGCCTGGCGCAAGAACGCACCCAGGGCTTCACGCGCTTCATCGCGGCGCTGGCCATGCAGGTCGAGTTCGGCCTGGATCGTCCACTGCCCGCGGCGCAAGCGGTTCAGCACGTCGGGCGTGATGCCCTGGCGGCGATAACTCAGCCCGTCATCGGTGAGCAGCAGGGTGTCGATGTCGACCTCGTCGCTCCAGGCTTCGCGCAACGCGGCCTGCTCATCCAGCAGCGTTTGCCGGGGTTCGGGTGCCGGGCCGGCGCGCCGCGTGGGTGCCCGGCCGTGCGGCTTGAGGGCCCGCACCGAGCCCACCGCCAGCGCGAACTGCTGGCGCTGTTCATCGCGCAATTTCTCGGCGCGGCGGTGTTGCTCAAGCTGAGCCGCCGCCGCGCGCTGCTCGTCTTCCCGCTGACGCAGCAAGGTGGCGCGCAAGTGGGCCAAGGCGCTCAGGTTCACAACAGGCCCCGCTCGGCGAAGGACACGATGCCC
>JAYUQE010000045.1:0-5772 GCA_043756905.1 Burkholderiales bacterium
CGGCCGAGAAACGAGACCAAATGTCGCCGGTGTGGCGCTTTTCAAACCAGTCGAGCGGCAGGCGCATCAGGTGCGCGAACACATTGCCCAGCCACTGCAGGTTCAGCGTGGCCGACAACACCAGCACCGCCCACGAGCGCGCCGCGGCGGTGGCCACTTGCAGCAGCACCAGCAACACGAAGCCCACGCCCAACGTGAGCAGCAGCTCGCGGTCGGCGCTGACCAGCACTTCATCCACCACCCATTGCAGGAAGAACGGGCCCAGCAGCACGAAGGCTTCCAACGCCAGCGCCAATACGAAGATCTGCAACAGCGAACGCTTCAGCCCCGTCACCTGCCCCAGCAACTGTGACGCGCGGATCTGCTGGCGCTCCACCCGGGGTGAGAAGTCGGCCGCCGGGCTCAGTTCGAGCAGCACGCCCGTGAAGTGGCGCGACAGCTCGGCCAGCTTCATGCGCCGCAGGCCTTGCGCCGGATCGTGAATCACCGCCACGCCGCGCTTCACGGCCACCAGCACCACGAAATGGTTCAAGTCCCAGTGCAGGATGCACGGCAGCGCCAGGTCGGCCAGGTGTTCAGGCTCGGCGCGAAGGGCACGCGCTTGCAGCTTCAGGCCAGCGGCCATGCGCACCAGGTCAGCCAGGGTCGCGCCCTTGAGGGACACCGAAAAGCGCTGCCGCAGGCTCGGCAGGTCGATGCGGTGGCCATGCGCGCCGGCCACCATGGCCAGGCAGGCCAGGCCGCACTCGGTGGCTTCGGTTTGCAGCATCACCGGCACGGGCGGCGCACCCAACCCCAGGCGCAGCGAGTTCATGCCTGGCATCAAACGCGCGCCTTCATCGCAGCCAAGGGCGCCAACAACCATTCGACGAGGCGGCGGCGTTCGAGCTGCACATCCGCCGTCAGCCGCATACCAGCCACCAACGGCTCGGGCATGGCCTGGCCTTCGGCCAATTCAACGGTCACGCGAAACAAGGGCTCACTGGCCGCTGCCGAGCCGGCCAGTGGCAACTGCGCCAACTCGGCCGGCGCCAGCGGGGTGCGCGAAACATGCAGCACCCGCCCGCGCTGATGGCCGAACTTCTGGTATGCAAAGGCTTCGTACCGCAGTTGAACGGCCTGCCCCGCTTTGACAAACCCCACCGCGCTGGACGGCGCGTACAAGTGCGCCTGCAAGGCCGCGCCGCTGGGCACCAGGCTGGCCAGCACCGTGTTGGCCGCGACGCCCTGGCCGCTTTGCACCAACAGGGTGGTCAAGGTGCCGTCTTGCGGGGCGCGGATCACCAGTTGGCGCGTGCTGTCGGCCTCCGCGGCCTCGCGCGACAGCGCCGCCAACTCGCGCGCGATCTCACCCTGGCGCGCGCCGCTGCGCAGTGGCAGCGCCGCGCGCTCGCCTTCGATCGCGGCGCGCTCACGGCTTAAGCCCGCGCCCTGGCGCTCCAGGGCCTGGGCCTGGGCTTGCAGGCTGAGCCACTCGTCGCGTTTCGCTTGCACCTGCGCGCCCGACGCGAACTGCTCATCGCGCAAGGCCTGTAGACGGGTGAGATCGTTGCGCGCCAGGTCGAGCCGCTCACGCTGCAAGGCCAGCCCAGCGACGATCTGCGCCAGTTCGCGTTGCAACTGAACCAGTCGTTCGTCGATCGACCTGGCCTGTGCCTGGGTCAGTTGGTCTTGCTGTTGGGTGGCCTGGTTCAGGCTGGCCACACGTTCGGCCAGGCTGGCCAGCACCTGGGCTTGCAGGCCATCGGCCAGGCCGCCGCGGTCCAGGCCCAGCACGAACAGCACGTCGCCCGCGCGCACGGCCTGCCCTTCGCGCGCTGGGCGCTGCAACACCGTGGCCGCCACCGGGCTGGCCAGCCTGATCAGGCCGGCGTCGGGCATCAGCAGCCCGCCCACGCGCGCCTTCCTTGTGTATTCGCCAAAGTACAGGAAGGTGGCCAGTGCGCCCACCACCAGCAGCGCACCCAGCGTGAGCAGGCGCAGCGAAAGCGGCCGCACCAAACGCACGTTGCCCAGCCACTGCTGGCGCTGGGCGTTGACAACTTCCGGGCGGAACAGCGGCGGGTCCATGGCATTCGCAATCGCCCTGCGCGGCAGGCCGCTTCAGGCGTGATGCCGCAGCCCAAACGAAAAAAGGCGGATCGGGTTGCCCGATCCGCCGGTACTACGGCCGCTCAGGGACGAAGTGCCGTGGCACCAAGGAGCCTCAAGAGTACATCACCACGCACCCTCGAAGCACAACGCTCGGTTCAAACTACTTGCTGCTGGCCGACGTGGGTGCAGCGTCAGACTGCCAGCCGCCGCGAGGCAGGCCGCCGCCCACGTTCTTGAACTGCTCGGCGCTCAACGCCACCGGCGCCTGGGGCACTGCCTTCGGCAGGGGTGCCTGAGCAGCGGGGGCGGGTGTACTGGGCGAGGTGGCTTGCGGCATCTTGGTCTCCTGGGGGCTGTGTTACCAACGCGGGCGAACGGCTGCATTGCAGCAGCCCCGGCCATCGCGGGCTACTGTCAGGTCTTACAGGGAGGGTTCACACGGGGCTGCACAGGGCGCCGGCAGGCGCCACGCAGCGCATGCAGGTCAATGAATCAGACCCAGGCGCAAGGCCTTCAGCACCGCGGAATGCTTGTTCACGCAGCCCAGCTTGTGCATGGCGTTGTTGATGTGCAGCACGGCGGTGCGTTCACTGATGCCCAGGATGGCACCCAATTCCCACGCCGTCTTGCCTTCCATGGTCCACACCAGCGCCTCGAGTTCGCGCGGCGTGAGTGCCGGGCGTTCGGGCTGCTGCCGCTCGGGCAGCAGCAGCCGCACGGCGGCATCCTGCGCATGCACGGCAAAGAGTTGCAGATCCGCCACCAGGCGTTGCAGCTCGTCCACGCTGTCGGGCAGGGGCTGGTCACGGTCGACGCCGAACACGAAATGGCGCCCTTCGGGCAGGTGCAGGGCCATGGCAATGCCGGTGTTGTAGCCAAACTGGGCCTGCTCTTCCCACAGCTCGCCCATGCCCATGCCGGTGTAGGTGTGCTGGTCCCAGATGATGGGCACGCTTTGGCGCTTGCAATGCTGCATCACCGGGTCGCGCCGGTAATGCACCGAGTTGCCGAATGCCTGGGTGTATGCGTTGGGGGTGTTGCCGATGGTGATGAAGTCGGTAGCGCCCATGCCGCGTTCCACAACCGTCATGGCAGCCACGGTCTCGAAGCCGAGCTGGCGGGCGAAGCGAATGACTTCGGCGCGAAATTCTTCGGCGTCGCGTGCATGCAGCACTGTCGAGAAGCCACCGGGAAGCATCGAATTCCTTTGCGTCAACCAGACCGCCGGGCCGAGCGGCCAGCCGCCAGCCCGCCCTGACAAGGTTTACAGCTTTCGCTGCCGGCCGCAATGGCCAAACATAGGCGCTTGTTCAGCCCAACCGCGCCCTGCGGCGCTTTTCGCCATGCAAACCAACCCTTCAAGCACCACTCCCTGGGCGTTGCGTGCCTGGCCGCCCTTGATGTGTCCACCAGAGACCTTGGCGCAACTACCGTTACATTTTAGACACCTTAGCACGCGCGTCACCTTGTTTGGCGACAGTGTTTCGCGCCCAGCCGGGCAAACGCTATGGGCCGGCATGGCCAATGACGGCGAGGCCGGCGTGGCCTGGGACTGGGTGCAGTTGTCGCGCGGCGTGGTGGCCATGGCCGACCCGATGTCGGTGATCAGCAATCTGCGCCTGGTGGGCAGCGCCGGCGAGGTGCTCACCGCCTGGGAAGCGGCGCTGTACCTGAACGAGATCGTCCACGCCTTGCCGTGGCAAGACGAGGTGCAGCGTGCGCTGCACGACGGGCCGCGTCAATAGGATTTGCGCCTTTGAGGCGTTACGGCAACGTCAGCGCAACGCCGATTGCCTCAAGCGCCGCACCACGAAGGCCAGCGCGGCGGCGGTGAGCACGGCGCACACTGCCAGCGCCAGGCCGACATCGGCACCGGCCAGTGCCTCGCCCTTGAGCACGCGGCCCATCAGCGTGACCTGAGCCAAGGCCGGCAGCCACAGGTGCCAGGGCGCCTCGCCGTCTTGCCCGAACACCGCCACCAGCGGCAGCAGTGAGACCACGATCAGCAGCACATTGCCATTGGCATGCGCTTCCTTGAAGGTCTTGCAGCGAATGGCGATGGCCATCAACAGCGCCGACAAGGCCGCGGCCAGCGGCAACAGCAGCAGCAGGAACAGGGCCGCCTCGCGCGGCCCGAACTGGAACAGCGCGGCCAGGGTTTCGCTGCGCAGCAACCATTGCCCTGGCAGGAAGCTGAAGCAGCTCAACACGGCGATGAGCATGCTCACGCAGGCCACCGCCGCCCACTTGCCCAGCACCAGCCAAAGCCGCGCCGCCGGGTGCGTCAGCAGCGGCTCCAGCGAGCCGCGTTCGCGTTCGCCGGCGGTGGTGTCCAGCGCGGCGTTGAGCGCGCCGTACAGCACCGCCATCAGCACGAAGAACGGCAGCATGCTGGTCAGTTGCACGGCGCGGTTGGCCGGGTTGGCCAGGTCGCGCTCCTCCACGCGCACGGCTTCAAGCGCCGCCGGCGCCACGCCGCGCATGGCCAGGCGCAGTTGCGCCTGTTCCTGGTTGAAGCCTTGCAGCAGGAAGTGGATGCGCCCGCTGCCGCTCTTGGCGCGTGGGTTGGCCGCGCTGGTGATGATCTCCAGGCGCGGCGGCTCGCCGCGTGCCAGCGCGGCCTCGAAGTCAGCGCCGATCACCAGCACCGCATCGCCCAGCTTGCTGGCCTTGATCTGCGCCTCGAAGTCGGCCGCGGCGGGTTTGACGGTGTAGGTCTGGCGTTGCAGGTAGTTCAGCAAGGTGGGAGCGTGCTCGATGCCCGCCACCACCAGCTCGCGTTCCTCGGCGCGCTTTTCCATGCCCGACAGCAGGGTGGAAATCAACACCAGCGTCAGCGGCCCCAGCGCCACGGCACTGATGAACACCATCAAAAGCGTGCGCCGGTCGCGCAGGGCATCGACCAGTTCTTTCTTGAAGACGATCCAGGCCGTGAGCCAGCCGTTCATGGTGCCCCGCGCGCGAAGGGGGCTGCGGCCGGCGCAGCGGCTGGCATGCCGCCAGGCGCTGCGGCCAGCCGTTCGCGCGCATCGGCCCCAAACGCCAGCGTCACGAACGTCTGCTCGAAGTCCGTGCAGCCGGTGCGCGCGTTCAGCTCGGCCACCGTGCCTTGCGCCACCGTGTGGCCATGCGCCACCAGCACCACGTGGTCGCACAGCCGCTCCACCTCTTGCATGATGTGGGTGGCCAGCACGATGCACTTGCCGTGCTCGTCGCGCAGCCGGCGCAAGGTGTCGCGCAAGGCGCGGGTGGCCAGCACGTCCAGCCCGTTGGTGGGCTCGTCCAGGATGATGTTGTGCGGGTCGTGCACCATGGCCCGGGCCAGCGCGGTTTTCATGCGCTCGCCCTGGCTGAAACCTTCGGTGCGGCGCTCCAGCAGGTTTTTCATGTCCAGCATGTCGGCCAGCACATCTGCCCGGACGTGGGCAGCGTCGGGCGTCATGCCCTGCAATTGACCAAAGTACACAATGTTTTCGCGTGCGCTCAGGCGTGGGTAGAGGCCCCGCGCATCGCTGAGCACACCCATGCGTGCGAGCGCGGCCCGTGGCTGTCTGCGCACATCGATCCCGTCCACACGCAACTCGCCCGCATCGGGCGCCAGCAGCGCGGCCAGCAGGCGCAGCGTCGTCGTCTTGCCGGCCCCGTTGGGGCCGAGCAGGCCGGTGATGCGGCCGTCGG
>JAYUQE010000046.1:0-2231 GCA_043756905.1 Burkholderiales bacterium
CGGGCCTGGCCGCGGCGCTGCTGGCCGCGCTGGGCCTGGCCCTGCCCATGCCGCTGCTGCACGCGCAGGTTCACGTGCCGGTGCCGGCACCCGCGCCGCTGCGCTTGCCGGCGCTGGGCGAGGCGGTGAATGAAGACTTGAACGTCGGCGCCGAGCGCCGCCTGGGCGAGCAGGTGATGCGCGAAGTGCGCCGCGACCCCGACTACCTCGACGACCCGCAACTGCTTGAATACGTGCAGGGCTTGTGGCGCCCGCTGGTGCAGGCGGCGCGCCAACGAGGTGAACTCACGCCTGAAGTCGATGCCCAGTTCGCTTGGGAAACCTTCCTGGTGCGCGACCGCAGCGTCAACGCCTTCGCGTTGCCCGGTGGCTTCGTGGGCGTGTACTTGGGCCTGGTGGCCATCACCGCCACGCGCGATGAATTGGCCTCGGTGCTGGCGCACGAGCTGTCGCACGTCACGCAACGCCACATCGCGCGCAGCATGGCCAGCTCGCAGCGCCAAGGCATGATCGGCCTGGCCGCGCTGTTGCTGGGCATCCTGGCCGCCAGCCGCAGCAGCAACCCCGACGCCGCGCAGGCCGCCATCGTCGGCGGCCAGGCCGTGGCTGCGCAGGGGCAGTTGAATTTCTCGCGCGACATGGAGCGCGAGGCCGACCGCATCGGCTACGGCGTGCTCACGCAGGCCGGCTTTGCTGGTGCCGGCATGGTCGGCATGTTCGACAAGATGGAAGCCGCCTACCGGCTCAACGACAGCGGCGCCTTCCCCTATCTGCGCAGCCACCCGCTGACCTCGGAGCGCATCAGCGAAGCGCGCAGCCGCCTGGCCGCGCCGCAGCCACCGCGCCAGAGCGAGCTGTTGCTGCACAGCCTGATGCGAGCGCGCGCCCGGGTCTTGATGGACGACAGCGTGCTGGCCTGGCGGCGCATGCAAGAGCACCGTACCACGCCGGCCGGTGCCAGCCTGGCCGAACGTGCGGCGGCGGGCTATGGCGCGGCGCTGGCTTCGCTGAAGCTGCGTGACTGGGCGACGGCCGACGCCGCTTTGGCCGGCACCCGCGAAGCCGTGCAAGCCAGCAGCGCCACCCCTGACGCCGCTCTGCAGCGCGCCCTGAACCTGCTGCAAGTGCAAGGCCTCATCGAACGCGGCGCAGCGGCCGAGGCGCTCAAACTTCTGGCTGCACAGGTCAGCTCGCCCGCCCCGCACGACAGCCGTGCCGCCCTGCTGCTGCACGCCCAAGCCGCCCTCGCATTGCCGCGCGTGCCATTGGCCACGAGTGAATTGCGCCAGGCCACCGAAGCGCTGCAGGCCTGGGTCACCGAGCACGCTCACGACGCCAGCGCCTGGGCCGCGCTGGGCCAATGCGCGCAAGCACTGGGCTTGCGGCTGCGCGCCGTGCGTGCGCAAGCCGAAGCGCAGGCGGCGCTGGGCGACATCAACGGTGCCATCACGCGCTTGCGCAGCGGCCAAAGCCTGGCGCGCAGCGGCGTGGCCGGCGATTTCATCGAAGCCTCGGTGCTCGATGCCCGGCTGCGCCAACTCCAGGCGCAGCGCCTGGCGTTGCTGGCCGAAGCGCGCGGCACGCGCGGCAGCGGCCCGCGTGGCCCCGAGGGCGAAGACGGCAAGGCACCGTAGACTGCGCACGCAGCGAAGGGGCCACCCGCATGTCATCGCGCTTGCTCGACAACCTGAACGAACAACTTTCCCGGGCCCATGAGTTGGTGGCGTGGGGCCGTATCCAGGCGCAGCGCGCGCTGTACTTTGCGCGCCAGGGCCAACGCGAAACCGCCACCGAACTGGTGGCCGCGGTGCGCCACGAATTCGCCGCCGCGCCGCACGCCGAAGTCACGGCCTGGATCAGTCTGGCCGAGGCCTTGAACAAGTTCTACGCCAAGCCCGGCGCCGAAGGCATGGACCGTCTGCGCCGCGCCCAGGCCCTGGCCCGCGCCATCCAGCACCCGGTGTTGGTGCCACTGTGTGCGGCCTGGCTGGCGCACTTCGAGTTCAACGCCAACCGTATGGAAGCGATGGTGCTGCACGCCTCGCAAGCCCTGAGCCTGGCGCAGGGCGACCACCACGCCGCCCTTGCGCGCGTCAGCCTGGTGCTGGCCGACGCCTTCCACTACGCCGGTCGCTTCGACTTGGCCAAACCCTGGTATGCCCGCGTGCGTGAACACGCTTTGGCCGACGGTGATGACGCGATGATCAGCGCGATGCTGCATAACGTGGCGG
>JAYUQE010000047.1:0-5759 GCA_043756905.1 Burkholderiales bacterium
CTCGCGCGCGAGACCGCCGTCGGCGCCGCCTGGCAGGCATCGCCGCGCACATTGCTGTCGCTAAAGCTCGCGCACCTTGACTGGTCAGACGCGCTGCGCAGCGTGACCGTCACGTTGACCGAACCGAGTGTTGCCGCTGCGCCGCCGCGCATCAGCCAGACCTCATGGATTGGCTGGCGCGACCAGGTGGTGATCGCGGCCGGAGTCGCGCACAGTTTGTCCGACAGGCTCACGGCCTACGCGGGGTTCAACCATGCACGCAGCCCGGCGCCGAGCGAGACGCTGACGCCGCTGCTGGCCGCGATCGCTGAGCGCCATGTCACGGGTGGGTTGGCCTGGCGCATTGCCGAAGGCTGGCTGGCCAGCGGCGCGTTCGAGTACCAGCTCGACAAGCGCGTGAAGTACAGCAACCCGAGCAGTCCACTCGGTACAAACGCCGAAGAACGCAGCCGCTACATCGCCATCCATTGCATGCTCGGCCGGCGCTGGTGATGCGATGCGCCGTCGTGCGCGGCCGGCTTCGGCCAAGCCTTCGCCACCGTTGCAAGCGGCGGCTTGCTGGTTGGCCTGGTGGCCATGGTTCGTTCAGCGTCGCGTTAAAACTCGCGCCCCAGTTCTTCAGCGCGCTGCTGCGCCGCCAACATGGCCCTGATGAAAGCAGCCTGCACGCCATCGGCCTGCAGGGATGCGAGCGCGGCATCGGTGGTGCCACCTTTGGAGGTGACGCGCTCGCGCAGCAGCGCCACGGGCTCGCTGCTTTGCGCCGCCAGCGCCGTGGCGCCACTGAAGGTGGCCAGCGCCAGCGCGCGGCCCTGCTCGGCGCTCAGGCCCATGGCCTGGGCGGCGTCGATCATGGCTTCGATGAAGAAGAACACATAGGCCGGGCCGGAGCCTGAAAGCGCCGTCACAGCGTCCAGCTCGTCTTCGCGCGCCACCCACAGCAATGCGCCGGTGGGCGCCAGAATCTGCTCGACCAGCGTGCGCTGCGCCAGGCTCACGCCGGGGCGCGCATACAGCCCGGCAATGCCCTGGCCGATGAGCGCGGGCGTGTTGGGCATGCTGCGCACCACGGCGCCGGCACCGGTGGCCGCAACGATGCGCTCGCTGCGAATGCCGGCCATCACGCTCAGGTGCAGCGCGCCGGCCACATACGCTGCACAAGGCGCGGCGGCCTGGGCAAAGAGCTGCGGCTTGACGGCCCACACCACGGTGGCCGCCATGGCCAGGCTGGCGTCGGGCGCGGCCAGGGCTTTGATGCCGAAGCGCTGCTGCAAGGCTTCGCGCTGCGCCGCCACGGGCTCCACGACGATCACGGCCGGTGCCGTTGCGGCGCTCTTCCCCGGCGCCGCCGCGGCGGCGTTTTTCAGCAGCCCGCCGATCAAGGCGCTGGCCATGTTGCCGCCGCCGATGAAGGCAATGCACTCGGTGTTCATGAGCTCAGTGTAGCCAGCGGCTTGTTCGTAAGATGCGGACCCCACCACGCCAAACCGCCCACCATGCAACGCCGAACCCTGATCGCCACCGCCTTGTTGGCGCTGGCCTGCAACGCCGCCCAGGCCCAGGCCTGGCCCAACAAGCCCGTGCGCATGATCGTGCCCGCGCCGGCCGGCAGCTCGCTGGACATCATCGTGCGCCTGTTGGGCGAGAAGTTAAAAGACCGCTGGGGCCAGGCCTGGCTGGTGGAAAACAAGCCCGGCGCCGGCGGCATGCTGGGCATGGACGTGGTGGCCAAGGCCGCACCCGACGGCCACACGCTGGGCATCGGCTTCAACGGCCCGGTGGCGTTTGCGCCGTTTTTGTATCGCAAGATGCCGTACGACCCGGCCAAGGATTTGATGCCCGTGGTGATGACCACCAGCCAGCCGAATGTGCTGGCGGTGAATGCCGAGAAAGTGCCGGCCAGGACCGTGGCCGAGTTCATCGCCTGGGCCAAGGCGCAAGGTGGCCGGGTGAACTATTCGTCGCTGGGCAACGGCAGCTCAGCGCATTTGACGATGGAACTCTTTCTGACTGAGGTCGGCGTGCAGGCCACGCACATCCCTTTCAACGGCTCGCCGCCCGCGGCCATGGCCGTGGCCCAGGGCGAGGCCGACGCCACCTTCATGGTCGCCCCCGCGCTGCTGGCCCATGTGCGTTCGGGCAAGGTGCGCCTGCTGGCGGTGAGTTCCAGCCAGCGGCCTGACTCATTGAAAGATCTGCCCACGTTGGCTGAGGCCGGCGCCAAGGGCGTGGAGTCGCTGGCCTGGAACGGCTTGTTTGCGCCGGCCGGCACGCCTGACAGCGTGCTGCAGCGGATCAACGCCGACGTGAATGCCGCGCTGCAAGACGCCGGCATCAAGGCCGCCATGGATGCCCAGGGCCTCACGGTGGTGGGCGGCAGCGTGGCCGACTTCAAACGTGTGGTTGAAGCCGACACCCAACGCTGGGGCGCGATCATCACGCGCTTGGGCTTGAAGCTGGATTGACGGCGCCGCCTTTTAGGGGTGGCGCGCAGGCGGCCCTCACGTAACACTCGCCTCCCGCCTGCTTTCAGGCGGGTTGATCTGGAGGCGGCCTATGAAGCGCTTGAACGCGATGCTTGGCGTGATCGGGGTCTTGGTCGCGCACGGGTTCGGCGCGCCGGCGCAGGCGGCTGTTATTTCAATGGTCAGCTTCGGCAGCCTGCGCGCCGAGCTGACTGACCTTGATGCGGCCGACAGCGTGGCGCCCAGCTTGAGCTTCTTTTCAGCTGGCGTGTTCGACAACTACGTCTACGCCGAAGTGCAGGGCGACACCAATGCCGTGAACGACCACTTTGGCAGCACGCTGTTCGAGCCCGCCAGCCGCAGCGCAGCGGCCGGCGCAGTGAGTGCGCTGGCCACCATCAGCGGCAACGGCACGCTCGGCGGCACGTTCATCCAGGCCGCCGGCATGGCCCTGGGCCCGGGCGCCTACTTCAGCGAGGTGTATGTGCCGCTGGGCGAGGTGCCGGCCAACTTCATGCTGTCGCCGAACACGCGGCTGGTGATCAGTGGCCTGGTCAACGCCAGCGTGCAGACCACGATCGGTGCGGGGGAGGCGGCCGACGCCGCGGTGCAGTTGTTGCTCAGCGGCCCGCGCGCTGACGGCGGGCCCGGCTTCCAGAATTCGTTCGATGAGATCGGCCTGGCGCTGGCGGCACCGCCTGAAGGCCCGGGCACGCCTGGCGGCCAGTCCGACGCCTTGAGCGACCAGCAGTTGAGCGTGAGCTTCGTCAACGCCACGGCCGAGCCCATGGCGGGCCGGCTGGAGAGCTTGGTCTTCGCCAACGGCAGCAACGTCGTGCTGCCCGCTATTCCTGAGCCGGGCACGGCGTGGCTCATGCTGGCGGGCCTGCTGGGCCTTGCCATGGCGCTGCGGCGCACAGGCCGCGCGCGCCGGTTCTAACGGCCTTCAACGCCCGCCAAAAATCGCCGTGCCCACGCGCACGATGGTGGCGCCTTCGGCCACGGCGGCCTCCAGGTCGGCGCTCATGCCCATCGACAAGGTGTCCAGCCCCAGGCCGTGCTGATTCAGCGCCGCGAGCAGGCCGCGCAGTTGCCTGTGCGGTGCGCGCTGGGCCTCGATGCCGATGGCCGGCTCGGGGATGCTCATCAGCCCGCGCAGGCGCACACGCTCGCGAGGCAGGGCGTGCACGGCCTGGGCCAGCGCCAGCGCAGCGCCCGGCGCCACGCCGCCCTTGCTGGCTTCGCCGCTGAGGTTGACCTGGATGCACAGCTGCAGCGGCGCCAGCCCGGCCGGGCGGGCTTGCGCCAGGCGCTGCGCGATCTTCAGCCGGTCGACCGTGTGCACCCAATCGAAGGCCTCGGCCACGGGGGTGGTCTTGTTGCTTTGCAGCGGGCCTATCAAGTGCCAGGTTAGCTGGCGGCGCAAGTCCACCAGTTCAGCCATCTTGGCCAGCGCTTCTTGCACATAGTTTTCGCCAAAGGCGCACTGGCCCGCAGCGAACGCTTCGCGCACGGCCGTTGCGCCGAAGGTCTTGCTCACCGCGAGCAACAGCACCTGGGCAGGCTGGCGCCCATGCGCGGAACAGGCCTGGCTTAAGCGCCCTTCAACCCGTTGTAACTGGCTTTCGATGCTGGCCATAATCGCCCGAGCTTAACGCCGAGCTACACGCCAAGGGACGGCCGCACCGCTATGGACATCACCCAACTGCTGGCCTTTTCGGTCAAGAACAAGGCTTCGGACCTGCACCTCTCGGCCGGCCTGCCGCCGATGATCCGCGTGCATGGCGACGTGCGCCGCATCAACGTCGAGCCGATGGACCACAAGCAGGTACATTCGATGATCTACGACATCATGAACGACGCCCAGCGCAAGCACTATGAAGATGCGCTGGAGGTCGACTTCAGTTTCGAGATTCAGGGCCTGGCGCGCTTTCGCGTCAACGCCTTCAACCAGAATCGCGGCGCGGGCGCGGTGTTCCGCACCATTCCGAGCAAGATCCTGAGCCTGGAGCAACTCAACGCGCCCAAGATTTTTGCCGACCTGGCCCTCAAGCCGCGCGGCCTGGTGCTGGTGACCGGCCCCACCGGCTCGGGCAAGAGCACCACCCTGGCAGGCATGGTCAACCACCTGAACGAAAACGAATACGGCCATGTGCTGACGGTGGAAGACCCGATCGAATTCGTGCATGAAAGCAAGAAGTGCCTGGTCAACCAGCGCGAGGTGGGGCCGCACACGCTGAGCTTCAACAATGCGCTGCGCTCGGCGCTGCGCGAAGACCCGGACGCCATCCTGGTGGGCGAAATGCGCGACCTGGAAACCATCCGCCTGGCGCTCACCGCGGCCGAAACCGGCCACATGGTGTTCGGCACCCTGCACACCAGCAGCGCGGCCAAGACGATCGACCGCGTGGTGGATGTCTTCCCCGCGGCCGAGAAAGACATGGTGCGCGCGATGCTGTCGGAATCATTGATCGCGGTGATTTCGCAGACGCTGTGCAAGCTGAAGGACGGCTCGGGCCGCGCGGCGGCGCATGAAATCATGATCGCCACCTCGGCCATCAAGAACCTGATCCGCGAGAACAAGATCGCGCAGATGTATTCGTCGATTCAAACCGGCCAGGCCATGGGCATGATCACGCTTGACCAGAATTTGTCTGACCTGGTGCGGCGCAATATCATCTCGCCGGCCGAGGCCCGCTCGAAGGCCAAGTTTCCTGAAAATTTCCCGGGGTGAGTGTGGACGCAAGGGAGTGCTAAGCGCGCTCACTTGCGCCTCACGAACCGCCTGAGTTCTGCGAAGTCGCGGGGCGCGATGTGATGTGATGAACAGCAAGGTTTCCTGAATGGAACGCGACCAAGCCTCGAAATTCGTCAGCGACCTGCTGCGCCTGATGGTGGCGCGCGGCGGCTCGGATCTGTTCCTCACCGCAGACTTTCCGCCCGCGATCAAGGTTGACGGCAAGATCAACAAGGTCAGCCCGCAGCCGCTGACCGGCCAGCACACCATGCAGTTGGCGCGCGCCGTGATGAACGACAAGCAGGGCGCCGAATTCGAGCGCACCAAGGAATGCAATTTCGCCATCTCGCCGCAGGGCGTGGGGCGCTTTCGCGTCAACGCCTTCATGCAGCAGGGGCACGTGGGCCTGGTGTTTCGCACCATCCCGGCCACGCTGCCCACCATCGACGGGTTGAAGCTGCCCAAGGTGCTGAAAGAGGTCTCGATGACCAAGCGCGGCCTGGTGATCTTCGTCGGCGCCACGGGCTCGGGCAAGAGCACCTCGCTGGCGGCGATGG
>JAYUQE010000048.1:0-5757 GCA_043756905.1 Burkholderiales bacterium
CGCAAGTACCGCCGCAGCCAGCTCAACCGCTCACTTCGTGTCTTGCGCGGCCTTGACCAGGCGCTTCATGTCGGGCGTGACCATGAACTTCTCGTACACCGGGCCCATGGCGGCCTGGAAGCTCGTTTTGTCCACGTCCACGATTTCGGCGCCCAGCGCCTTCACGGCGGCCAGCGACTTGGCTTCCTGCTCGTCCCACTTCTGGCGCTGGAACGCCACCGACTCCTTGGCCGCGGCGCGGACCATGGCCTGCTCGGCCACGGGCAGCTTGTCCCAGATGAGCTTGCTCATCACCAGGATCTCGGGCGCCATGGAATGCTCGGTCTTGGAATAGATCTTCACCGCCTCGGCATGCTTGGCCGTGTCGAACGACGGGATGTTGTTTTCGGCCGCGTCGATCAAGCCGGTCTTGAGCGCGGTGTAGACCTCGCCATAAGGCATCGGCGTGGCGTTGGCGCCCATGGCGCTGACCAGGGCCACCCACAGGTCGCTTTGCTGCACGCGGATCTTCAAACCTTTGGCATCAGCCACGGTGCGGATGGGCTTTTTGGCGTAGATGCTGCGCGCGCCGCTGTCATAGAAGGCCAGGCCGACGAAGCCGACGGCTTCGCAGCTTTTCAGGATTTCATCGCCCACCGGGCCATCCAGCACCTTGCGCATGTGGGCGATGCTGTTAAACAGGAACGGCATGGTCGGCACCTGTGTGAGCGGGCAGATGCCGTTCATCGGGCCCACGTTCACGCGTGTGAGGTCGAGCGCGCCGATCTTCACCTGGTCGATCGTTTCCTTCTCGCTGCCCAGGGCCTGCTTGTTGAAGACCTTGATCTTGTGCTTGCCGCCGCTCTTCTTTTCCAGCAGCTCGCTCATGTAGCGCACCGCGGCCACGGTGGGGTAGTCGTCGGCGTTGTGCGTGTCGGCCGAACGGAATTCGGTGGCTTGCGCGGCGCCCAGGGTGAGCAGGGCGGCCAGAGTCAGTGTCTTGCGCAACATGGTTTTCATAGCAAATCTCCAAAAATCAACGGTTCAAGTAAGCAGGTTCAATACGGGCCCTGGGCCACGAACACGCCGCCCTGGTACTTGGCCTCGGCCTGGTTGGGGTCGACCACCGGTTCGGCCGTTTCCAGCTCGGCGCGGTAGGGCTGCGAGCTGTCTTGCGGCCGGTAGCCGATGTGGCGCGAGCGAGTGTTGTCCCACCAAGTGGTGGTGTTGTCACTCATGCCATAGATGACGGTGTGGCCAACGATGGGCGCGGTGAGTGCGGCCACCACCAGGCGTTCAAGATCATCAAAACTCAGCCAGGTGGCCAAGGCGCGGCGGCTGCGCGGCTGCGGGAAGCACGAGCCAATGCGCAGGCTCACGGTTTCGATGCCGTGCTTGTCCCAGTACAACTGCGCCAGGTTCTCGCCAAACGCCTTGGACAAGCCATAAAAACCATCAGGCCGCATCGGCTCGCGTGGCGAAATCACTTCGTCTTGCCGATAAAAACCGGTCACGTGGTTGGAACTGGCGAAGACGATGCGTTTGATGCCATGCGCCCGTGCCGCTTCGTACAGGTTGACCATGCCCACGATGTTGCCCGCCAAGATCGGCGCCCAAGGCTGCTCGGTGGACACGCCGCCCAGGTGCACCACGGCGTTCACGCCGGCCAGCAAGGCCTGCACGGCGGCGGCATTGGCCAGGTCCAGCGGCATGATTTCTTCGCCCGCTGCGGCGGCACCCATGGTGTGAAGGTCAGACAGGCGCAGCGTGTCGCAATACGTTTTCAGGCGCGGCCGCAACTCGCGCCCCAAGCTGCCGGCAGCGCCGGTAAGAAGCAGGCGAGAAAAGCGCAAAGCGCTGGCGGGCGTGGGCAGCATGGCAGGGATTCGGGCGCGTGGTTCAGCCAGGGGCGCGATGCTAACTGCTGAACATTGGCCAGGCGCTGGGTGTTTGCACGCCCGCGATGGGCGCTTCTGCTAGCCTCGGAAACCCCTTCCACCCTGCCAAGGAACGCTGACATGACCCCCAACCGCCTGCGCCAACTCTGGGCTGCTGACAAGACCGCCGTGAACGGCTGGCTGGCCATTCCCGATGGTTTTTCGGCCGAGTTAATGGCCCACCAGGGTTGGGACACCTTAACGATTGACATGCAGCACGGCGTGATCGACTACCCGGCCATGCTGGCCATGCTGCAAGCCATGTCGGCCACGCCCACCATGCCCGTGGTGCGCGTGCCGTGGCTGGAGCCCAGCATCGTGATGAAGACGCTCGACGCCGGCGCGCAGGCCATCATCTGCCCCATGGTCAACACCCGCGACGATGCGCAGCGCCTGGTGGCCTACAGCCGCTACGCGCCGCAAGGCACGCGCAGCTTCGGGCCCATCCGCGCGGGCATGGTGCATGGCGCCGACTACGCTAGCCAGGCGAACCAGAACATCGTCGTCTTCGCGATGATCGAAACCGCGCAGGCGCTCGACAACCTCGATGCCATCTGCTCGGTGGAAGGGCTGGACGCGGTCTACATCGGCCCGTCAGACCTGTCGCTCGCCCTGGGCTGCAAGCCGGTGTTTGATGATGTCGATGCGCCGGTGGCGCGGGCCATCGAACACATCCTCGCCCGCGCCCAGGCCCATGGCCTGCGCGCCGGGGTGCACAACGGGCGGCCCGACGTGGCGCTGGCCCGTTCGGCCAAGGGCTTTCGCTTCGTAACGGTCAGCTCCGACGCCCGCATCCTGGCCGCAGGCGCGCAGCAGATCCTGGGGGCGATGCGCGCCGGCACGTGAGCCAGGCCGTGCCTGGCCAGCAGGCTCGGCACTGGCCAGTTCGAGGCGCCTGCGCAGCTTTTGAGGCACGCCATCAAGAGCGCCGGGGCCGAAGGTCTTGATGAGCCCGGGGCAGCGTTTGACTGAACGCTAACGTTAGTCTGGCAGCAAGGAACGCTCATGAAAGTTTGCATCGTTGGCGCGGGCGCCATTGGCGGGTTCATCGGCACCCGCCTGGCCGCGGCGGGCCGCGCGCAGGTTTGCGCGGTTGCGCGCGGCGCCACGTTGCATGCGCTGCGCACGCAACAAGGCTGGCGGCTGATGAATGCCCCAACGCCGGCCGGGGCCGGCGATTCGCCGCGGGGATCAAGCAAAGTGGCAGAGCCAAATTTGCTTGAGAGTGGCAGTGTGTTGACGCGAGCGCCGGCGCGCGCCAGCGACCGGCCCGCCGAGTTGGGCGTTCAAGACCTGGTGATCGTGGCCGTCAAGGCGCCGGCGCTGCCCGGCGTGGCGCAAAGCCTGGCGCCGCTGCTGGGGCCGCACACCATCGTGATGCCCGCCATGAACGGCATGCCCTGGTGGTTCTGCCAGGGCCGGCCCGAGTTCGGCGCTGTGCCCCTGCAAAGCGTGGACCCGGGCGGCGTGATCACGCAGGCCCTTGCGTTGGCGCGGGTCATCGGCTGCGTGGTGCACGCCAGCACGTCCACGCCCGAGCCCGGCCTGGTGCAACACAGGATGGGCCAGGGGCTCATCATCGGCGAGCCCGCGGGTGGGGGCAGCGAGCGCGTGCAGCGCGTTGGTGAGTTGCTGGCGCACGCGGGTTTCGATGTCACGCAGGCGGCCAATGTGCGCCACGACATTTGGTACAAGCTGTGGGGCAACATGACCATGAACCCGGTGAGCGCGATCACCGGCGCCACCATCGACCAGGTGCTGGCCGACCCCCTGGTGCGCAGCTTCTGCTCGGCCGCCATGCTGGAGGCCGCGGCCATCGGTGAGCGCATCGGCTGCACGGTGGCGCAGTCGCCCGATGACCGGCATGCCGTCACGGCCAGGCTGGGTGCGTTCAAGACATCCATGTTGCAAGACGTGCAAGCCGGGCGGCCCATGGAGCTCGACGCGGTCATCGCTGTGGTCTACGAAATGGGCCAGCGCCTGGGGCTGCCCGTGCCGAACATCGCCGCCTTGCTGGGCCTGGCCCGGTTGTTCGGCCGTGTGCACGGCCTGTATCCGCACGCAGCGTGATCAACATGGCCTTGCGCGCCGCCTTTGGCCGTTGACCGCGCCGGCGCGGCGCGGCCTGGGGCCAACCGGTCTCGATCACGCGGCAAGTGCGCATCGTCGGCTTGAGTTGGCGGTGCTTTCTGACGCACATCGCCGAGAACCGCGACATCGCGCAGGGCTGGCAGGCGGCCAACTCCCGTGCACCTGCGGTCTGAACGCCTTTACACCACCGCGCCAAAGCCGCGCCGCTGGCGCATCGCGCGGCCTATCTGCTGTAGCGCAGCGTCGCTCAACAAGCGCGCGACCATGGGCAGCAGCTCGCGTTCCTCGCGTTCAATGTGCTGCTCGTACAAACGCACCAAAGCCTCGACAGCGGTGGCCGTGAGCGCGCTGCCGTCGCCGGCCATGACCCGTTCAAGTGCGCTGCGCACGCGCTGCCAATGCAGCTCGAGTTGGCGGTGCTCGGCCACCAGGCCGTCGATCAAACCGCGCAGGCACACCGCGTCTGAGCCTGCCATGGATTCGATCAGCGCCGGGAACAGGTCTTGTTCTTCGTCGGCGTGGTGGTGCGCGGCCGCGCTATCGAAGTAGCGCATCACCGCCACCGCTGCGGTGCGGGCCTGCTCGTCGGCATCCTGGCCGTCCAGGTGTTCGACCAGCCGGCGCAGCGTGGTGCATTGGCGCTCGATGCGGTGGTGGCAGGCCCCGAGCATTTCCAGCGGTGCTTCAAAGCTGGCGTTGGGCGCCGAATGGCCGGGCAGGGCAGTGGCCATCGCACCGGGTTCAGGCTGTTTGCGTTCAATCATGGTGTCGACTCCTGGGCAGCGCGGTGTATCACGAACGGTGGCCACGCCCGCTGGTGCGTCAGCGCACAGACGCAGCGGGCAAGTCGGCGCAAGGTGTTGTTGCGACCTGCCTCGCAAAGCGCGTTCCACCGATGCACAAGTTTTCCCTGGCGCCCGATTGGCATTGGCCGTGGACCAGGAGTTTCCATGAGTGCACATCGTGGATCCTGCACACATCCTGCTGGCTTCCACCCTCTTGCTGGCCCTGGCTGCCGCGGGTGGTTTGGTCATGGCGGGCATTCGCTTCGTGGGTGATCGATCGCCGCCCGTTGCGCTGGTGATGGCGACCTGGGCAACAAGGGCAAACTCATAGCCTGTTACGAGCCTGCGCTGGCCGGGCCGCCTCTCGGCCGCTGGCAGCGCCGAGGTCAATCCGAGCGGCACATCGCACCCATGAATGAACTGCCCCGCAACAAGCCCGCCAGGGTTGCCATCAGGCATCTGCGCGCGGCCGACGCCCGCGCTGCGGCCAAGCTGGCCACGCAAAGCGTCCTGGGCATCAACCGCATCGTTGAAGGGGTGCACCAGGCTGTGCTGGGCACACTCGGCCTGCCCGGCGCGCCGGCTGCGGGTCGCACGCGCGGCATCACGGGTCTTGTCTACAACAGCATCGAAGGCATCACGCGGCTCGTTGCCAAGGGCCTGGACGCACCGCTGGCGGCGCTGCAGCCGCTGTTCGACCCGCTCGAAGCGCAACGGCCCGAGACGCCCGGCCGCGAGGCGGCGGTGGCGATGCTAAACGGCGTGATGGGCGACCGCCTGGCCGCCACGGCCAACCCCCTGGCCATCAGCATGACTTTGCGCTGCGGCGGCCAGGCACTGGATCGGGCGGCAACGCGCAAGTTGCCCCAAGCCACCTCCAAGCCGATGGTGCTGATCCACGGCCTGTGCATGAGCGACATGCATTGGCATGCGGAGCCAGGGCAGGCGGCGCAAGACGCCCCGGC
>JAYUQE010000049.1:0-2223 GCA_043756905.1 Burkholderiales bacterium
ACCGTGGTGGTGGTGATGGTCAGCGTGTCGCCGTTGTTGGCGCCGACCTGGAACACCTGGGCACCGGCGCTGGCGCCAACGACGGCCACGCCGTTGAACTTGGTCTGCGCAGCGATGCGGGTGATTTCGGCGGATAGCGCCTGGTACTCCGTGTTCAGGTTGGCGCGGTCGCTGGTGCCGTTGCTGCCGTTCTGCGCCTGCACTGCCAGTTCACGCATGCGCTGCAGGGCGTCGGTCACGGTGGACAAGGCGCCTTCAGCGGTTTGCGCCATCGAGATGCCGTCGTTGGCATTGCGCACGGCCACGTTGATGCCGCGAATCTGCGCGTTCTGCCGGTTGGCAATCGCGATGCCGGCCGCGTCGTCCTTGGCCGAATTGACGCGAAGGCCCGAAGACAGGCGCTCCATCGACGTGGCCAGCGAGCTTTGGCTGGTAGACATGTTGCGCTGGGCATTCAGCGAAATCACATTGGTGTTGATCGTCATCGGCATGGTGAGAACTCCGTAAGTTGATTGAACCCCGGCGGTGCCGGCGCGCTACAGGAAAGTTGCTGATCTGTGGGACCCTTCAGCGATGTAGCAGCCGCCTGGGGCACGGCCTGTTTCCAAGCACGTTAGGGGGGTTATCGGGCGCCATTTCGGCCGACTTGAGTGGGCGTTACACCTTCATGCACCCGCACTGCGCGGAATTTGGCACGTCGTTCGGGGGATAAGGCCTTGCTTGCCTGTGCAGTTTCATGTTTCGAAGCGAAGGTCTGGTGGCACGCTGCACCGCCTCTTATCGGCTGGCAGCGAGGGCCACATGAATCGGATCGACCTGGTGCTTATTGCCCGTGACGAAGCACGCTGCATCGCCCGCTGCCTGGACAGTGTTCGGCCCTGGGTGGACGCCATGTGGGTGCTGGACACCGGCTCGCGCGACGACACCGCCGCCATCGCCCGGCGTTGCGGCGCGCAGGTGGCGCAATTCAATTGGAGCGATGACTTCGCCGCGGCGCGCAATGCGGCGCTGGCGCTGAGCCACGCCGAGTGGCGACTGGTGCTCGATGCCGATGAGTGGATCGACGGTGCGGGCCAGGCGTTGGCGCCGTTGCGCCAGGGCAGCGATCAATTCCTTGGCCAGATCAGCGTCGTCAGCCAGCTCGACGGCGCCGGCGGCGCGCTCGATGAAGCGCCAAGCTGGATCACCCGCGTGCTGCCGCGCGGGGTGGCGTATGCCGGCCGGGTGCATGAGCAGCCACAGTCTGAGTTGCCACGCCGCCGGCTGGATTTGCGCGTCTGGCATGACGGCTATCGCCAAGCCCAGGCTGCCGGCAAACAGGGCCGCAACCGCCAGTTGCTGGCGCTGGCCTTGCAGGCGGCGCCGAGTGATGCCTACCTGCACTATCAATATGGCAAAGACCTGGAACTCAGCGCCGAATACGCGCCAGCCTGCCAGCACTACTTGCAAGCGCTGGCGGGCTGTGAGCAACAGGCCGGCTGGCGCCACGACCTGGTGTTGCGGCTGTTGTTCAGCTTGAAGAAGTGCCGCCGCTTTGAACAGGCGCTGGGCCTGGCCGAACAAGAGCAGCCCGCCTGCGCCGGCTCGCCCGATTTCTTCTTCACGCTGGGTGATGTGCTGCTCGACCGCGCCGTGCACGAGCCCGCGCATGGCGCCGCGCTGTTGCCGCAAATCGAGCAAGCCTGGCAGCACGCCATTGCGATTGGCGAGCAGCCGCAGTTGCAAGACACGGTGCGCGGCCGCGGCAGTTACCTGGCCGCGCACAACCTGGCGGTGTTGCACGAAAGCCTGGGGCAGCGCGCGCAGGCGCAGCACTGGCGAGAGCGCGAGGCACTGATGCGCGGCTGAACAGCCGCGGTCATGGTGAAGCGCGGCTGAACAGCCGCGCGGGGGCGCCGCAATTCGGGCCTTTGCCCGCCTGGCCGCGGCCATACCCTCCAGCCACCTTGCATTGATAGCGCCGCTGCCCGCCAGCGCGTGCCGTTGCCGCCATGCCCCTTGCCTTGCCCACCCCGCAGCGCCCGCCACCGGCCGCACCGCGTGCCCAGACGCGGGCCTTTGTCCGTTGGCAAAACGGCCAACAGTTGGCCGAGGGTGAACAGTGGCCGGCCGCCGCACTGGCCTTCGAGCAGGCCAGCCAACTGCACCGCGAAAGCGCCTATGGCCTGGCGGCCGTGCATGCGCTGATCAAGGCCGGGCGGGCACCGGCTGCCGAGCAACGCG
>JAYUQE010000050.1:0-16679 GCA_043756905.1 Burkholderiales bacterium
CGTTCCTGCCGTCGGCCCATGTGTCGCTGTGGCTGGGTGGCGCGCCGTATTACTACGCCAACGACGTGTACTACGCCCCGGCGCCGCAGGGCTACGCGGTGGTCAACCCGCCGCCGGGCGTTGACAGCGCACAACCGGTGCCGCCAGCACCGCCGCCACGCGGCCTGCCCGACCCCATCATCTACCCGCGCAACGGCCAGAGCCCGGCCCAGCTTGAAGCGGACCGGCAAGACTGCAACCGCTGGGCCACCACCCAGCCGCTCGCTTTGGCTGAGGCTGATGTCTTCCAGCGCGCCGTGGCGGCCTGCCTGGAAGGGCGCGGCTACACCGTGAAGTGAAGCAACATGCCGCGGCGCGGCTCAGGCTGCGGCGCGGTCGCGTGTAGGCGCAGGCATGTTGGCCGTGGCCGTGGCCGGTGCGGTGGGCGGCTGCTCGGGCAGGCCGTGCAGATGCGCGGCGTCAGCCCACTGCACGATGCCCAGGGTGCCGGCTTGCCAGCGCAAGGTGTTGATGCCGGTGTTGGGGATGTCGCATTGGCGCGGCCCGGAAAGCGCCAGGCCATGCACGGTGCGCCACAGCATGTCGAGCACGCCGCCATGCGTCACCACCACCAACCGGCGCGCGCCGTGTTCACGCGCGAGTTCGCGCACGCAGCCCAGCACGCGGGCATGGAACTGCCGCTGGCTTTCGCCGCCCTGGGGCAGGCCGTAGTCGGCGTCATGCTGCGTCCACCGGGCCCACAACTCGGGGTGCTGGGCCTGGATGCTGGGCACGTCCAGCCCTTCGAGCACGCCGAACGCCTGTTCGCGCAGGCCGGCATGCAGCACCGGTGCCACGGCGTGTACGCCGGCCGTGGGGGCGGCGGTTTCGCGCGTGCGCAGCAGGTCGCTGCAAATCAGCTGATCGAAACGCTCGGCCCTCATGCGCTGGGCCAGCCGGGCGGCCTGCTCGCGGCCCAGCGCGTTCAAGGGTACGTCGATCTGGCCCTGAAAACGCTGCTGGCGGTTCCAGTCGGTTTCGCCGTGGCGGATGAAAACGAAGTCAGTCATGACCCGAGTATGCGCCGATGCTTATGTGTTGCAGCCGCCTGTGTGACAGGCCAAACCGGTGCTTTTCATGCGCCACCCGGCAGGGCTCATTGAGCCTGCACCATGGCCAGCAACTCCGCCAAGGGCAGCACCTCCACGCCCGCGCTGATGCGATAGCGCTGCGTGCCCGGGTAGACCACGAAGCGGCGTGCCGGTTGAACGTCATCACACGCCGAATGAAAGCCTCGTTCGAGCTTGGGCGCCAAGCTGCGCTTGACTTCGATGGCCCACGGCGGCGCGTCGCCAAAGTGCAGCAGCAGGTCGATCTCGGCGCCGGCGGCCGAGCGGTAGAAAGCCGGCTCCACGCTGCGCCCGGCCTGCGACACGGCATTGAGCAACTGCTCGATCACAAAGCATTCCCAGCTTGCACCCACGACGGGGTGGCCCAGCAACGCAGGCTTGTCGGCAATGCCGAGCAAGGCATGCAACACGCCGCTGTCGCGCACGTAGACCTTGGGTGACTTGACCAGCCGCTTGCCCAGGTTGGCGTGCCAGGGCGGCAGCCGGCGCACCAGCAGCAGGTCGACCATCAGGTCGAGGTACGCCGCCACGGTTTTGCCATCAATGCCCAGGCTGCGCGCCAGCGCCGCAGCGTTGAGCATGCTGCCCTGGTGGTGGGCCAGCATGGTCCAGAAGCGGCGCAGGGTTTCGGCGGCGATGCGCGGCCCCAGTTGCGGCACGTCGCGTTCCAGGTAGGTGCGGATGAAGTCTTGCCGCCAGCGCAGGCTGCGCGCTTCAGTCGGCTGCAACAAGCTGTTTGGAAAACCGCCACGCAGCCAGAGTGCGTCTGGCGGCGTGCTGCCCACCTCACCCAGGCCCAGCGGCGTTAGTTCAAGGTACGCGATGCGCCCGGCCAAGGTTTCGCCCGATTGGCGCAACAGGCTGGGCGATGCCGAACCCAGCAGCAGGTAATGCCCCGCGTTGCGCTTGGCCCGGCGCTGGCGGTCGATGAGCCCGCGCAGCACCGGGAACAGGCCGGGGGCGTGGTGGATTTCGTCCAGGATCACCAATTTGCCGGCCTGATCGGCCAGGAACAACTCGGGCTCGGCAAGCTTGGCCCGGTCGGCCGGTGACTGCAAGTCCAGGTACACCGAAGGCCGCGTTTCGCCTACGGCCAATGCCAGGGTGGTCTTGCCCACCTGGCGTGCGCCGAGCAGCGCTACCGCGGGCGCGTGGGCCAGTTCGGTGAGCAAGGTGGCCAGCAGTGCGCGATAAAACATCCATGTAATTATGGAACAACAATCCGCAAATGCAATGTTAAATCTGCGCCATTGAGACTGTTTTGCACCGCCTCAAGCCGCCCGCAAGCAATCCACGATCTTCAGCCGCGCCGCTCGCCAGGCCGGCACGAAGCCGCCCACCACGCCCATGGCCAGGGCAAAGACCAGCGTTTGCAGCGCGATGGCCGGCGTGAGCTTGAAGCGAAAGGCGATCTCGGAAAAGGTGGTGAAGTTGGTGGTGGACAGGTTCACCGTCTGCATCAAGCTGGCCGCGGCCAGGCCGATGGCGCCGCCCACCAGGGCCAATAACAGCGCTTCCAACAGGAACGCCAGCAACACCGCGCCGCGGCGAAAGCCCAGCGCGCGCAGCGTGCCGATCTCGCCCACGCGCGAGGCGACGGCAGCGAACATGGTGATCATGGCGCCGACCACGGCGCCGATGCTGAAGATGATCGACAGCGACAAGCCCAGGATGCTGATGAAGGTGGCCAGCGCTTCGCTTTGCTCGGCATAGAACGCGACTTCGCGCTTGGCTTCGAGCGTGAGGCGCGGGTCGGCTTCGAGCGCGGCGCGCGCCTGGTCGAAGCCTTGCGCGTCGCTCAGCGCGAAGATCACGCTCGAATAAGCGCCACGCCGAAAGGCCTGCATCATCTGTTCGCTGTCGCCCCAGAGTTCGGAATCAAAACCGCTGCCGCCGGCATCGAACACGCCCACCACCTGCCATTCGCGCCCGGCAAAACGCAGGCTCTCGCCCAGGCCGGCCCCGGCAAAGCCCGAGGCCACCGCCGCGCCGGCCACGATCTCGCTGCTGCCCGGGCGGAACATGCGGCCTTCGATCAACTTGACCTGTGGACGCAGCTGTAATGCCAGCTCGGACGTGCCGCGCACGGTGACGTTGCTGGGCTTGCCGCTGCCGCGCTTGGGCAGGTTGTTCAGCACCACTGGCTCCTTGGTCACCAGCCGCTGGCCCGCCGCGTTGGTGGCCATGCCGGGCAGAGACTCGACGATGGCCGCCTGTTCGCGGCTGATGCCGCTGTTGATCTCGGCCCCCGCGCCCTTGCGCAGCACGATCACGTTGTTCGGCCCACCGGTGGCCACCAGCGTGGCGCGAATGCCCTCGCTCATCATCAACACCGTGGCAAAGACATAGACCACCAGCGCCATGCCCCCGGCCGTGAGCATGGTGGTGACGCGCCGCCCCCACAGGTTGCGGGCGATGTAGCTCAGGGGGATGGCTTTCATTTGCCGCCGCCAAAGAGGTACGGCACTTGATTGTCCGAGCGGGCCGAGGGCGTCGGGCGGCCGGCTACGCTCATGCCTGGGGGCGGCGCCCCCGGGCATGAGCGCAGCAGCGCGCCCCGCCGGCCTGATCCCGCGTCAAAGCAGCGAGCGCAAAAATCAAGCCACATGCTGCAACCCCGCCACGATGTCGATGCGGCTCATCTTCCACGCCGGCCAGGCCGCCGCCACCACGCCCACCAGCATTGCCGCCAGCACCTGCAACGCCATCGTCAAGCCCGAAACCTGGAACACCGGGAACAGCGTGCCCACCGCCTTGGCAAACACGGCGGCCAGCGGCAGGGTGAGCAGCAGCCCGGCCAGCCCGCCTAACAGGGCGATCAACAGGCTTTCGCCGAACAACAGGCGCACCACGAAGCCGGGTGGGAAACCCAGGGCCTTCAAGGTGGCGTATTCGGCCAGGCGCTCGCGCGCCGTCATGCTCATGGTGTTGGCCATCACCGCCATGATGATCAGGATGATGATCACGCTCACCGCTTGCACCGCCACCAGGATGGCCTCGCTCATCGACACGAAACTGAGCTGGAAGGCCTTCTCGGTTTCGGTCAGCGTTTCGGCCAGCGAGTTGCGGAACTGGGCATCCAACTGCTGTGAAATCAGGGCCGCGTTCTGTGGCTCGTTGATGCCCACGATGTACACGCCCACGAAGTCGGCCCGGTTGCCGTATTGCTTGCGCAGGGTCTCGTTGATGTAGGCCCAGTGAAACAGCAGCTGGCTTTCATCGGTCTTGGCGTCGATGCCGTCCCAGACGCCGCGCAGCGTGAAGGCCCAGGTGCCGGGGTAGATGGTGCCGCGCAACGGGATCTGGTCGCCCAGCTTCCAGCCGAACTGGTTGGCCAGCTTGCGCCCGACGATGGCGCCGCGCCGGTCGCGCAGGAACGCGATCCTTTCATCGTCACTGAGCACGTACTCGGGGTACAGCGCCAGGTAGGTGGGCGGGTCCACCGCGAACTGCGGGAAGAAATTGCGCTCGGTGATGTACACGCCGCCAAACCAGTTGGCCCACGACACGGCATTCACGCCGGGCATGCCGCGAATGCGCTGGGCATAGCTCATGGGCAGAGGGAAGGTCAGCGAGGTGGCGCTGCGCGTGATCAGGCGCGTGCTCGAACTGGCCTCGACGCCGGCGTACCAGGCGCCGACGATGGTGCGCAGCAAGCCGAATGCGCACACGGCGACCACCAGGCCCACCATCGTCAAGCTGGTGCGCAGCTTGTGGCGAAAGGCGTTCCTTAACAGCAGCTTGAGCAGGAACATGGCGTCGCGGCCAGGTCAGGCCTCAAGTTCATCCACCAACACGCCCTTTTCCAGGTGCACCAGGCGCTGTGCGCTGGCCGCGGCCTTGGGGTCGTGGGTGACCATGACGATGGTCTTGCCGAGTTCGCGAACGAGTTGCTCCAGCAGCGCCAACACCTCGCCGCCGGTGGTGCGATCCAGATCGCCCGTGGGCTCGTCGGCCACGATCAGCAGCGGGTCACTGACCAGCGCGCGCGCGATGGCCACGCGCTGCTGCTGGCCGCCCGACAGTTCATTGGGCAGGTGCTCGGCGCGGTCCGTCAGCCCCACCAATTCAAGCACCGTGGCCACGCGCTGCCGCCGCTGCCGGCTGGACAGGCCGGTTAACAGCAAAGGCAGCTCGACGTTTTCGAACGCGCTCAACACCGGCAGCAGGTTGTAGAACTGGAAGATGAAACCCACCGTGGCGGCGCGCCAGTCAGCCAGCTCGCCTTCGCTCAGGGTGGCGATGTCCACGCCGTCGACCTCGATCGTTCCTTCGTTGGGGTGGTCGATGCCGGCGATCAGGTTCAGCAGCGTGCTCTTGCCCGAGCCGCTGGGCCCCATCAGGGCGACGAATTCGCCGCGGCCCACATCGAGGTTGATGTCGTTCAGCACCGGCAGCACCTGGCCGCCGCGCCGGTAGGCCTTGGCCAGGCCGCGGATGCGGATCAACGGCTGTGTCATCGCCGTGGCCTCACTTTGCAACGACGTTGACTTTGGCGCCGTCCAGCAGCTTGGGCGGCGGCGCCAGCACCAGCTTGTCGCCCGACTTGAACGCCGCGCCGGTGAGCTCCACCACCTCGCCCAGCGTGCGGCCCGGCGTCACCGGCACGGCCCGGGCCACGTCGCCTTCAATGCGAAAAACCACCTTGCGGCCGTCACGTTCCACCACCGCCTTGGGGTTCACGGCCAGCACGGGCTGGCTTTCACCGGCGGCAGGGGCCTGCGACAGAAACACCACCTTGGCGCTCATCTCGGGCAGGATGCGCGGGTCGAGTTTGTCAAAGCGCACCTTGGTCATGACGGTGGCCTTGGCGCGGTCCACCGTGGGCACGATGCGCGAGACGTTGCCGCGCCAGCGCATCTCAGGGAAGGCGTCGAGCGTGATCTCCACCGGCAACTCGGCCTTGAGCTTGCCCACGTTGCTTTCAGAGACATCGGCCTCGACTTCAAGCGTGCTCATGTCGGCCATGGTGACCACCGCGCCCTGGCTGCCCGCGGCGCTTGAAAACGGCGTGATGATGTCGCCCACGTTGGCGTTCTTCACCAGCACCACGCCGTCAAACGGGGCGCGGATCAAGGTGAAGTCTTCGTTCACCTTCTGCACACCCACTTGCGCTTGAGCCTGCGCCATGCTGGCCTGGGCCTGGGCGCGCGCGGCCTGGGCCTGGGCCAGCGCGGCGTCGGCCGCGGCCTGGCCGGCCTGGGCGTTTTCGACCTTCCACTGCGCCGCGTCCACCGCCTGCGGTGAGATGAAGGCCTGCGCGGCCAAGCCCTTGGTGCGCAGCAATTCGGCCTGCGCATTGGCCAGCGCTGCGGCGGCCTGGCGCTGGCTGGCTTCGGCCTGGCGAATGCCGGCTTGCGCCAAAGTGGCCGATGCCTCGGCCTGGCGCACCCCAGCCGTTGCGGCCCGCATGGCGGCCTGCACGTCGGCCGCGTCGAGCCGCGCGATCACCTCGCCCAGTTTCACCACCGAGCCTTCGCGCACCTTCAGTTCCACCAGCCGCCCGGTGGCCTTGCTGGCCACGGCGGCGCGGCGCTGCGCCACGACGTAGCCCGACGCCGTGAGCAGCGCGAATTGGGCTGAAGGCTGGGTGCTGACCACGCTGGTAGCTTGCACATCCGTGTGGCGTGGCGCCAGCAACAAGGCCGCGATGGCCGCAACGGCCAGGCTTGCCAAGATCGCCCACACCCAACGCCGGCGCCGCAGCGCGGGGCGCGCCGTGCCGCGGTCAATCTTCAGGGTTTCCAGGCTTGACGTCATGACGGTTCCGTTTTTTGGCATGGAACGGGGTGTTAGAAACACCTTGTTGCACACCCGCGTGGTTTTCAGCGCCGAATGAGGATTCTCACTGAGCGCGAACGGCGTCTCGGCCTAGACAATCGCGGCCTTGCCTGAAATCCGCCCCATGCACACACGCCTGCAAAACCTGGTGCTCCTGTTCAGCTTGGTCGCCGCCGCCGCCACCACTGCTCATGCCCAACCCGACGCCTGCCACAGCCTGAACCAGCCGCAATGGCGCGAGCAGGTGCTGGCCCAAGTGAACCGCCTGCGCCAGCAGGGGCTGAACTGCGGCGGCAGTGGCCACCATGCGCCGGCGCCAGCACTGGTGTGGGGTGAACGGCTGAACGGCATGGCCCTGGCGCAGGCCCGCGCCATGGCCGAACAGGGCGAACTCACCCACCGCGGCACGGGCGGCGAAAACCTGGCCACCCGGGCCCATGCCGCCGGCTACCCTTTCATTCGCGTGGCCGAGAACCTGGCTAACGGCTGGATGCAGCCCACGCAGGCGGTGGCCGACTGGGCGCTGAGCGACAAGCATTGCGCCAACCTGATGGACCCGCGCATGCGCGAGATCAGCCTGGCCTGCCACAGCGATGCACGCCAGTGGCCGTGGTGGGTGATGACCCTGGGCCTGCCCAGAGGCCATTCAGACATGGCGCTGGGCTCGCGTTGACCGCGAAAGGGCGCCCAGCCCAGGGCGCCTAAAACAGGTTCTGGAACGTCAGCCGCAGCACCAGCGCCGAGCGTGGTGCCGCACCTGCCGCACCTGCTGGCCCTTTGACGGTGCGCATCACCCCGGCCTCGAACCGCGCCGTGGCCACCTGCACCTGGGCGCCCAGGCCCAGCGCGAGCCAGCGCTCGCGGCTGGTTTCGTCGGCCAGGCCGGCGGCGTCGATCATCAGCATCGGGCGCACCGCCCACAGCGGCGCGTCTTCCACCAGGTAGCGCACCGCCGGGCGCACCTCGGCCAGCGCGGCCAGGGCTTCGGTGCGGGCTTGCAGCGGGGTGCGGCCTTCGCGCTGCAACTGGGCCTGCATCATGTTCGGGCCGGTCACGTCCACCTGCTTCATCAGCAGCGCCTTCAAGGTGATGTTGGGTTGGCTCGAATCCACGTTGGGCAAGTCGGTGCTGTCGTCGGGAATCAGCGGCCGATACCAGCGCTGCACCGGCCAGGCCAGGTTCAGGCTGGCGCCCCAGTAGCGGCGCGCCCCGCGCGCACTGGCGCCGCTGCCAAGCTGGGCCTGCGCCGTGCCCACGCTGCGCAGCGCGGGGCCGGCCGGCTGGGCTAACAGCGCGGCAGAGGTGACACTGTCGTACAGGAAGGCGGTGTCTGGCGCGCCGGCTTGAAAGCGCCGCTCGGCCGGGCTGCCGCCCGAGGCCCGGCCCAGGCTGAACACACCGTCAACGCCCAACAGGCGCCCCGGCGCCAAGCGAATTTCGCGCGCCGCGCCAAACTGCGCCGCCCAGCGCGAGCTGCTCAGCGTTGCGCGCGATTGTTCGTGCCACAGCCCGGCGCGCAGGTAGGCCAGGCTTTGCGGCAGCAGCGCATCGGCCAGCAGCCGGGTGCTCAATTGGTGGCTGGCAGCGTCGCGCAGCGTCAGGCCGCCCTGGCGCAGGGCATCGCCACTGGCGCTCCAGCCCACATCCACCCAGGCCTTGGCCGCATGGCCAAAGCGCAAGCTCAAGCCGGCAGCCAGCGTTTCGTGGTGGGCCCGGTGTTCGGCCGCGCCCAGCGGCTCAACCAGGCTGCCCGCGCTGCCGCGCAAGCGCGCTTCCACCAGCGGCGCGGCGGCCAGCCGGGTGCGCCACTGCAGCGCACCCTGCGCGTTGCGGTGCGGGCCGTTCACGGATTGCTGGATATCGGCCTGCGCCTCCAGGCCGGCGGCCAGCGTGGCCAAGGGCGCCTCCAGCGCCAGGCCCAGGGTGGTGCCGCGGCGGCGGTCTTGCTTCAGGCTGACGCTGGGGTTGAGCGCGCGCAGCGCGGCCGGCACTTCGTCATAGGCCGTGCCCAGCGCGCTGCGCGCCAGGGGCAGCAGGTTGTCGCCCAGCGCTTCAGTTGAAACACGCAGGTGCAGCGGACGCAGCACCACCTCGACCGTTGGCGCGCCGTCGCACAGGCCCGGCTGGCCGGGTTGCTGGTTGACGAAGTCGACATCGATCCAGGTCACTTCAAACTGCGCCGCCCCGCCCATGGCGCGCAAGGCCGCATCGGGCGCGGTGATGGCGTCTTTCACTGCATGCATGGCCAGCGAAATGCTTTGCGGCGTGAGCAGCGTGCACGGCGGCAGTTGCGCCAGCGCCGCGCTGCGCGCACCCACCCAGCGTGCCTGCACGGTGGTTTGCCGCACGCGCAAGGTCAGGGCACCTTGCTTGCTGGCGCGTTGCAGCGCGGCGTCCACCTCTTGCGCCAAGGCCGCGGCACGGCGCGTGGGTGGCGCAGCGGCAGGCGAGTCGCTGTCGATGCTGACCACGCCCTGCGCGCCGGCCGTGCCGGCACCCAGGGCCAGCACGGTGACCAGGGCGCGCAGCAAGCGCATCAGCCGCTGATGCTCACCGGCACCAGGGTCTTCTTAAGCGCATTCAGCGCGCGCGTGGATTCCTTCTTGGTGACCTTCTTCTTGCCGGCCACGGCCTTGGCCGCTTCATGCACTTCGGTGGCCAGCACCTGGGCCTGTTCGGGCTTGACGCCTTCGCTGGCCATGGCCTGCACGGCGGCGCGTTCCACCGGCGCGCCGGCGGTGTAGGAGATGTGAACGATCTGCGTTTCCACGCCCTCGATCATCTTGAACAGGTCGAACACCAGCTTCCACACCTCGTCGGCCTCGGGCGTGCAGGCGCGCTCGACCACGACCTTGAACTTGAACCCGGCCTCGGGGCTGAAGACCATCACCTCCAGCAGCATGGGCTTGCAGATCTTGGCGCCGATGGGCACGACGCTGATGGTGGATGCGGGCATGGCGGGCTCCTGTTGTGGGTTGAATCAGGCGGCGCAGTATGCGGCGCGGTGCTACCAGCGCCATCCCCAGATTGCGCCCGGTCAGGCCGATGAATCGATCACTCCGCCGCCCAGGCAAATCTCGCCGTCGTACAGCACGGCGCTCTGGCCGGGGGTCACCGCCCATTGCGCCGCGCCAAACTGCAAGGTGAAGGCGACGGGCGCCGCAGCGGCCAGTTCGCAGGGCGCGTCAGCCTGCCGGTAGCGGGTCTTGGCCGCATAACCGCCCGATGCAGGGGCATTGCCACTTACCCAGCTTGCATCCTGCGCGTGCAGCCTCATGCTTTGCAGCCAGGGGTGGTCATGGCCCTGCACCACGCGCAAGGTGTTGCTGGCCAATTCCTTGCGCGCCACGAACCAGGGTGCGTGGTCGCCGCCGCCGCGCGGCGCGCCGCGCTTCTTGACGCCACCGATGCCCAGGCCCTGGCGCTGGCCGAGCGTGTAGAAGCTCAGGCCGAGATGCTGGCCCAGGTGGCGGCCGCGCTCGTCGAGCATCGGCCCCGGCGCGTGGCTCAGGTAGCGGTTGAGGAATTCGCGGAACGGCCGCTCGCCGATGAAGCAGATGCCGGTTGAATCCTTCTTCATCGCATTCGGCAGCTTGATCTCGGCAGCGATGCGGCGCACCTCGGTCTTGTGCAGCTCGCCGAGCGGGAACAACGTTTGGCGCAACTGGGCCTGGTTCAGGCGGTGCAGGAAGTAGCTCTGGTCTTTGCTCGCGTCCAGCCCTTTGAGCAACTCGAAGGCGCCGGCGCGTTCACGCACCCGGGCGTAGTGGCCGGTGGCGATCTTGTCGGCGCCCAGGCGCAAGGCATGGTCCAGGAACGCCTTGAACTTGATCTCGGCGTTGCACAGCACGTCGGGGTTGGGCGTGCGCCCGGCAACGTGCTCGCGCAGGAATTCGGCAAAGACGCGATCCTTGTATTCGGCGGCAAAGTTGACGTGTTCAAGCTCGATGCCGATCACGTCGGCCACCGCGGCGGCATCCACGAAGTCGATGTTCGATGAGCAGTATTCGCTGTCGTCATCGCCTTCCCAGTTCTTCATGAACAGGCCCACCACTTCGTGGCCGGCTTGCTTGAGCAGCCACGCGCTGAGCGCTGAATCGACCCCGCCCGACAACCCCACCACCACGCGCTGCGCTTTCATGGCCGCAGTTTATGAGGCCATGAGGCCGCACCACCGAGCCAGAGAGCCGAGCCACACAATCGCCGCATGCCTGCCCAAGCGATTCCGGCCCGCGCCGTCGTGCTGCTAGCCATCCTCACGCTGGTGTGGGGCACCAACTGGCCATTGTTTCCCATCGTGCTGCGCGAGATGTCGGTGTGGACCTTTCGCTTCATATCGTTGGCCGCGGGTGGCGTGCTGCTGCTGGCGGTGGCGCGCTGGCGCGGCCAATCGCTGGCCGTGCCGCGCAAGCACTGGCCGGTGCTGGTGGCTGCAGCGCTGGCCTATCTGGCGGTGTGGAACGTGGCCAGTGCGTATGCGGCCAAGTTGATTCCTTCGGGACAGGCCGCGGTGCTGGGGTTCACCATGCCGCTGTGGGCGGCGCTGCTGGCCTGGGCGTTCATGGGCCAGCGCTTGAGTGCGCGCTTGTTGCTGGCCCTGGGGCTGGGCGTGGCCAGCGTGGGGCTGCTGATGAGCAAGAGCTGGGCGGCCTATGCCGACGCACCGCTGGGCCTGGGCCTGGGGCTGCTGGCCGCCGTGGGCTGGGCAGGGGGCACCTTGATCCTGAAGCGCTGGCCGATCGACGTGCCGGCCACGGTGCTCACCGGCTGGCAGTTGCTCTTCACCGCCGTGCCCATCGGCGTGGGCACCCTGCTGTTCGCCGACCTGTCGGCACCCTGGCCGGCCTGGCCCACGCTGGCGCTGCTGGCCTACATCACCGTGGTGCCCATGTGCATCGGTAACCTGTGCTGGTTTGCCATCGTGGGCATGTTGCCGGCCAATGTGGCCGGGCTGTCTTCGGTGGCCGTGCCGGTGGTGGCGATGCTGGCCGGCGCGCTGGTGCACGGCGAACCGCTGGGCGCCACCCAATGGCTGGCCATGGCATGCAGCGCCGCGGCGCTGTGGTTGACGGTGGTGAAATCTGCCGCTCAGCGCGCCGCGCCGGGCACGGTGTAGCGGGCCAGGCCGGCGTCACCCGTGGCGTCATCCAGACGGCGCACCTGGCCGCTGGCCAGCAGTTCGTCCAGATGCATGCCGATGCTGCGCGCCTCGGCGCAATCGAGCCACAACTCGGCATGGCCGGGCGGGTACAGCAGCCGGCGGCGCACCAGCTCGGCCAGGGTCTGTGGCCCGTCTTGCAGCATGGCCAGCAGCTTGGCGCTGCGCGCGTCAATCTTGCTCGCAAAGGTGTGTAAGAGCTCAAGGAAGCGCTCGCGCTCGGTCACAACGCCGCGGTGGTGCGAGGTGACCCACACCTTGGCCGGCAGCGTTTCGATCGCCTTCAGGCTGCGCCGAAAGTCGGGCAAGCTCGACGTGGCATCGCCGTAATACGGGCCGAAGCCGGTGAGGTCGATGTCGCCGATGAAGGCCAGGCCCACCGGTTCGACCACCAGCGCGCAGTGGCCGGATGTGTGGCCGGGCAGGTGGTGCGCCTGCACGCGCACGCCGCCGCCCAGATCCCACACCGCGCCGTCTTGATAGGCCGTGGCATCGGGCCGTGGGCAGTAGTTGAACTCGGCTTCGATCTTGGCGCGCAAAGGTGCCAGCACCGCAGCCGGGTAGCCGTAGTGGCGTGCCAGCCCGGCCCAGCTTTGCGCCGCGGCCACATCGGCCTCATGCACCTGCACGCGGGCGTGTGGCACGCGGTGCAGGCCGGCCATGTGGTCTTCATGCACATGGCCCAGGATGACCAGGTCAACGCTATCGAACGCCGGCCCGATGCGGTTGGCCACCTGCGGCGTGTCGAAGGCCACGCGCTGCGCGCGGCCCTGCACGATGACCTGGTTGCCGTCTGGGTACTTGCCCGACTTGTCGCCGAAGTAGACGGTGACCGGGCCGAAGCGCGCTGTGTCCATGCGGCTCAGGACTTGGCCACCAGCTCGAAGTGCTCCACCACCGGCGGCGCCGCGAAGAACGGCCCGACGATGGCGCGCCACTGCGCGAACAATGGCCCACCCCGAAAGCCCACGGTGTGGTCTTCCAGCGTGTCCCAATAAATCATGAGGATGTAGCGCTCGGGGTTTTCAACGCCGCGGTTGATCTTGAAGCCCCTGAAGCCCTTGGCCTGGCTGGCGACGTCGGCCACGGCGCGCTGGATGGCGGCGTCGAAGGCAGCCTGCTGGCCGGGGGCGATGCGGATGTCAGCGAATTCGAGGATCACGGTGCGGCCTTTTGTGGGCAGGTTGGGCTGGGCAGTCTAAGCCGGTGCGGCGGCCTCACAACGGCCTCACAACGGCCTCACATCAGCTTCAAAATCGCGCGCGCAAGCGCAAGTCAACCGTCGGCTCGGGCCGGTAGGGGCCTTGTAACGCCGGGTCGGCCAACGCGCATTCCAGCTCGGCCATGGCGGCCAGGGCACGCTGCAGCGCCAGCACATGCTCGGCGCTGGGGCGGGCTGCCGTGGGGTCTTCGCCCGGGCGGTCTGCGGGCTCGCGCAGCGCCAGGCACAGGTCGCCGGGCCGGTACGGCGCGGGGCGGCCGTCGCTGCCCAGACCGGTTTGCGCGGCCTGCATCACGTCGGCCACCGGCAGCGAATGGGCGCGGTGCACGCGCGCCGCGCTGAAGCCCTTGAGCAACTGGCGCAGCCCGGCCACCTGCAACTGGGTGCGCACATAGACGTGCTCGTACCAGGCCGCGCTGACGCTGGCCGGCGCGGCTGGCACATAGGCCCGCACCAGTTCATCCGCCGCCGCGCAGCCATATTCACGCGCCATGCGCAGAATCACGGCCCCGGGCATGGCGATGTTGAGCTGGCCCTCGCCCGCGCGCAACGCCAGGCGCACCACGCGGTTGCGGGCCTGCGGCAGGCGCAGGGTGACACGGTCGTTCCAGTCCTTGGCCGTGGCCAATGCGCCGAACAGGAAGCCGGCCATGCCGCCAAGGCCTTGAAAGCGGCCCGGCCGGGCGGGTTTGACGCCGGGCACGAACTGCTGCCAGTTGTCGCCGCGCCCCTCGCGGTGGCATTGCGGCAGCCATACCGCCTGTTTGTCATGCTCACCCAAGCGCCGGTCCAGCAGCAGGCCAAACGTGGGCCAGTGCGGAAGGGCGGCGTCGAACAGGTGGATCGGGAAGTTAGAGCATATGCCGCCGTCGCTGAGCCAGCATTTTTGCAACGGGCGCGTGTTGACTTTGCTGCTGCCGCCCGCTTCATTGCGCGGCACCTCGTAGTTCACAGCCCAGACCGGAATGGCCGAGAACAGCACCGGAAAGCTCAAGCTCATGCGCGCGGCCACCACCAACGGCAGGCGCGCCATGGGCAGCTCGAGCAGGCCGGGCTCGCTGGCCTCGTCGGGGTCCGAGGGGCTGGTCTTGCTGTAGGGCTGGGCATCGCGGCGCAACGCGGCCATCACGCCGGCGGGAAAGATGCTGTCCCACTCGGCCGGTTTGAAGTACAGCCGCGTGCTGTCGTCCACCGTCGGCAGACGCACCGGGCGGCCCAAGGTGACGTTGGTGGTGAAAACTTCGAGGTTGATGGATCGCGCTTGCGGCGCTGCACCCGGCGCTGCACCCGGCGTGTCCCCCGGCAACAGCGGCGCGGCCCACAGGTCGCCAAAAGTCAGGGGCGGTGCGTCCACTTCCAGCCCGGCGGCTTTCTGGATGCCTTCGTGCAGCCAGTCGCACAAACCCTGTTCGGGCTCGGCGCTGCCCGGCGGGCTCTGGCTCTTGCCCTTGCACAAGCCCAGGTCGTTGTCGAACACACCTTGCTTGATGTCTTGCAGCACCGCGCGCACCAGCCCGCCCAGCAGGCTGGCCAGAAGCAACGCTCCTGCGAATACGCCGGCCAGCCAGGCCGGCAGGCGCAACGTGGGCTCGAACAGCAGCAAAGCGCTGGCGCACAGCGCGAGCAACAGGAACAGCCCCAGCACCAACGGCAGCGCGGCGGCCTTCAACGCATCGCGCCAATAGGCGCCCACGAAGGCGCCGCCCAGGCCGGCATATTGCGCCGGTTGGCCCAGGGCTTCAGCATCGGCGGCGGCTTGCGGGGCCGGCACCGGCGCAGCGGGGTTTGCCGCGGCTTTGTCGGCGTTCGGCTCATTGCCCATACGCTTGACGGCAAGCACGAACAGATCGAACAACCGCCGCCCGGCGGCGCTGGGCTGGAACAGGCGCAGCATCTTGGTGCGGCCAGCGCGCTCTTCGGCCAGCGCGCCGGGCACGCGGCGCAGCACCTCGAACGGGTAGGGCACGTTGTTGCGCCGGCCGTATTCCGACGCCGCGGCCAGGGCCGCGGCCATGGCCCCGACCGAGCTGCCGCCGATGTTGCGAAACCGGTAGTGCCGCGCCAGTTCAACAATGGCCCAGGGGTAGACCACACCGCTGGCCACGCCACCGGTGAGCACCAGGTCGCAAAAGCGGTCGGCCGGCGGCTGCTCGCGCAGCGGTTCGGGCTCGACCCCGGCCGCGGTGCGCACGGGCGGGTTCAATCAAAGCTCCCGGGCTGGCCGTCGTCAGCGTAGTCCTGCCCGCTGCACAACATGCTCCAGGCGGTTTGCGCCGGGTAGAACAGATACACCGTGCCGCGGGTGGTGACGAAGGGGGCAAAACCACGCAGCAAGGCCGGCGGCTGGCCTGCGCCCAGGGGCACGGCGAAGGCGGCCTGCGGGTCGTCGTGCGTGGCGGCGAACGGGTCCTTGGCCTGGCCGGGGTTGTGCGGCCCGATCGGGTTGCGGTCGGCCCACTGGCCCAGCACATGCTCGAACTGCTCTTCCAGGCTGGCACAGAAGAACAGGCCGAGCAAGCCGCGCTCGGCATCCTGGGTGGCGTCGGTGTAGGCCGGGCCATAGGGCATGCCGCGGCGCACCAGGGGGCGGCCACGCACATGCACCACGCCCTGGCCGCGCGGGTTCATGCGCCGGATGTGGGCGCCAAAGGGGCAACCCAGGCCGTCGGGGTCGGCAGCGAAATCGAAGTTGTCGCCCGTTGGCGCGGCGGCCGGGTCGGGTGGCTGGCCGGCAGCGTCGAACAAGCCGCCCTCGGGCCAACGGCCGCACAGCTTGGCGCGCACGAAGTCTTCATCTTTCCCCAGTTGCCTGGCCCATTCGCCCAGGCGCTGGCGAAACAGCGGTTCGTCCTGCTGCATCTTGCGCAGCACGCCAAAGCTGCCGTTGGCGAAAAACTGGCGCATGCGCGCCGGGCTCAAGGGCAGCGCCCAGGGGTTGAAGCTGGCGTCGTTGGCGTGGCCCAGCAGCAGCTCGCCGGTGGCGTGCGCGGGCGCGGCGGCATCGCTGGTGTAACCCTGCACCTGCACGCGGGTCAAACCATCGCGGTAGCCGAAGTGCACCCATTCGCCCGTTTGTTTGGGCGGGTGGCCCAGGCGCGCGCCCCGGGGCTGGCCGACGACGGCTACCCCAGCGTTGCAGGCCAACACTTTGATCGCCGCCGTCGCGGCCCGCAAGGCCGGCTTGGCGCTGGCATGCAGGGTGATCAGCGCATGCGCCTGCGTCAGCCCGAAGCCCGGCTCCCACGCCGTGGCCGCACTGGGCCCGGTGTCGCCGAGGAATTCCGCCGCCCGCAGCGGCGCGCCCTGCGCAAAGGCCGGCGCCAGGCGCGCCAGGGCGGCCTGGTAGGGCAGCGGCAGGTTCAGCGCGCGCAGGCCCTGGAAGCTCAGGCCGATGGCCAGTTCAACCGCG
>JAYUQE010000051.1:0-16567 GCA_043756905.1 Burkholderiales bacterium
GTGGCAACGTTCATGCAGCCACCACAACGACAGCGCAACACGCCTGCAAGGTGGCGCCGCTGCACACAAAGGCCAGTTCGTCGCCCAACTCCACCATCGCGCGCAAGGGCGAGTGTGGCCCCAGCATCACCGGCGGCAAAGGCAACACGCGCAGTTCGGCGTTCATCAACACGCGCACATCGTTCCAGGCCAACCATTCGCCGGGCCGCCCGAGCAAGGCGGTGAGCACAAAGCGCTGCGCCGGCCACTGCGGCAACAGCGCCAATTGCGCTGACAGTGCCGCCACGCGGCGCGTGCCTGCGCGGTCTTCATCCAGCTCAAACCAGCCTGGCTGCGGCGTGGCTCGTGGCGTGCGGGTAAGGTGTTCGGCAGCGCCCACCTCGGGCTGCGGCAGCAGCAAACTCAGGGTGCCGGCCTTTAGCAACACCAGGTTGCCGCGCAGCACGGTGGGGATGGCGTCGTTCACGGGTGTGCCTGTGTGCTGCGCATTGCGCTGTGCGCGCTAGGGGCGGTGCGGCGCATTTTCACGGCTGCCGCCCAGCGCCGCCGGCCGCCACAGCGGCCAACGCATCGGCCATGGCCTGCAACAGTTGGGCGTCGTTGTAGGGCTTGGTGATGTAGGCATCCACCCCTGCGGCTTCGGCGGCGCGGCGGTGCTTGTCTTGTGAGCGCGAGGTGATCATCAAGACTGGTAGATGCTGATGAGCGGCCTGGCCGCGGATGTGCGCGGTGAGCTCAATGCCATTCATGTTGGGCATTTCCAGATCCGTCAGCACCAGGTCGGGTTTGAAGCTGGCCAGCGCAGCCGCGGCCTCCAGGCCATCACGCGCCGTGGCCACCGAGTAGCCGTTGTCCTGCGCCATCTGCTGCAAGGCGTTGCGCACCGAAAGCGCATCGTCAACGATCAGCACACCGGGCAGGCTGCGCGGCGCGGCGGCAGCCTTGGCCGGGGCGGGCAGCACCGCCGCACCGTGGCGGCGTGGCGCGCGCGCCAGCAACTGCGGCAGGTCGAGGTTCACCGCCACGCTGGCGTCACCCAGGATCGACAAGCCGGCCACGCCATGCACATGGCGCACATAGCGACCGGGGGCCTTGATCAACACTTCGCGCGCATCGAGCAGCCGCTCCACCGCCACCGCGGTGATGCGCTCATCCAGCCGAACCAGCACCGCGTCCAGCTCAGCCAGCGGAGCGTCGCTGTCGGCGCCCAGGCCGGCCAGCTCGGTCAGGCGAACGGCGGGCCGCACCGAGCCTTCATCGCCGCCCGAGCCGCTGCCGGGCAGGCGGTAGACGAGCTTGTCGGCCACCCACTCGAAATGCCCCACGCCGCGCGGCACCGCACGTTCGACCTGCACGGAAGGTAATGCGAAACGTTGGCCGGCGGCTTCGACGATGAGCACATGCATGCTCGACAGCGACGCGGCAAAGCGCAGCTCCACCAAACAGCCCTGCCCCGGGCGCGAGCTCAGGCGGATGGAGCCGTTCATGGCCGTGGCCCATTCGCGCACCACGTCCATGCCCACGCCGCGGCCCGAGAGTTCGTTGATCACCTGCCGCGTGGAAAAGCCTGAAACCAGTATCAGCCGCGCCAGCTCATCGTCGCTCGGCGTCTGCTCGGGCGTGAGCAGGCCGCGTTCGATGGCGCGGCGGCGAATGGCGGCATGGTCCAGGCCGCGGCCATCGTCTTGGCAGCGCAGCACCACCTGCTGGCCTTGGCGCGAGAAGCTCAGCTCGATGCGGCCCTGCTCGGGCTTGCCCGCGGCCACACGCTCGGTGGGCGTTTCCAGGCCATGGTCCACCGCATTGCGCAGCATGTGCAGCAGGGGTTCGGCCAGGCGGCTGAGCACGTCGCCGTCGATCAGGGTGTCGCCGCCTTGCAGCACCAGCTCGGCTTGCTTGCCGGTGGCCTGGCAGGTGTTGCGCACATTGCGGTGCAAGCGCGAGGCCAGGCCTTCCACGGGCGTCAGGCGCGTGCCCATCACCAGGTGCTGCAAAGTCTTGGCCAGGTGCTGCTGCACGGCCTGCACGCTCACCGTGCGGGCAATTTCCTCTTCCAGCTTGTTGGCCAGGGCGCGCGCATCGGCGGCCTCTTCCATCAACGCGTGGGTCGTGCTGTGCATTTCACTGAATTGATCCATCTCCAGCGGATCGAATGGCGCTGCGCCGTCTTGTTCGCCGGCCAGGCCCAAACCCCGCGCGCGCAGCGCACCCAGGCCACGTGCGCGCAGCGCACTCAGGCTGCGCACGTCGATCACGGTTTCCAGCTCGAACAAGCGCTTTTGCACGCGCAGGTTTTGCGCCAGCAACTGGCGCGCGGCATCACCCAGCGCCTTCATTCGCGCCTCCATGGCCGCGGTGTGTACCGAGATCTCGCCGCTGGTGCGGAACATTTCGTCGATCTGCTCGACCGGCACGCGCAGCGCCGAGGCCGCGCTGGGCTGAGCCAGGGGCTGGTTGGATGACACCGGCCGAGCGTTCAGCACCACGGTCGGTTGCAAGGGCGCTGTGGCGCTGAGCGGCGGCACGGGCAGCAGGACGGGCGCAGGCGGGGCGCTCGCGGGTGCGTCGATGCTGGACGCAAGAGCCCATATCGCAAGTGCCGGTGCGGGCTGATCGGGCACATCGAGCCCATCGGGCACCTCGGTCACATCGGGCACCTCGGTCACATCGGTCAACGCAACCGGCGCTTGCTGTGAAACAAGTGGCGTGCTCGTTTCGGGCGCTGTAACTTGGCTTTCGACTTGGCTTTGGGCCTGGCGCTGCGCGTTGCTGTCTTCGAGCACGGTGGCTTCATCGACTGGCGCTTGCGCCTCAACTTCGGCCGCTGCGCCCGGCAGCACCGGGTCAGCTTGTGCCTCGATAACGCTGCCATCCACCGGCACCTGAACCAGCGGCGCCGTTGGCAACTCAGTCAACACCTCGTCAGGCGGCCCGGTGATCGCTTCTTGCGCGGCCGCAGGCAACGAGCCGGCAAGCGGCTCATCACCCGGCATGGCCACCACCTCATGCAGCACCGGCAGCTCAAGCTGTGGCGGCGCTGGCAGGCTGATCACTTCGCTGAGCAGCGGCGGTGCGAGATCCTGGGCGACAGGTTGAGCGATCGGTGCCGCATCGGGCTGCACACCGGGCAGCGCATCCGTCAGCGCATCCGTCAGCGCATCAGGCAGCGCATCGGGCAACGCATCCGCCAGCGTATCAGGCCGCGCAACGGGCAACGCATCCGGCAGCACATCCTGCAGCACCACCGCGGCCACGCGCGATTGCGCAGCACCCACATCCTCACCCCGGTCAATGCGGTTGGCCAGGTCGAGCACGGCTTGCAGCACGGCCTGGGCCTGCTGCGGGTAGTCGTCGTTGCCCAGCACATGGTCAACCATTTGCTCAAGGCAATAGGCAGCGTCAAGCAAGGCCGACGTCGCCGCCTGGCCGACCACGCCGCCCTCGTGTTCGAAGTGCTCGAGGATGTCTTCCAGGTGGTGGCCCAGCACCGTGAGGCCGCGCAAGCCAATGATGGCGCCCGAGCCCTTGAGCGTGTGCGCCACGCGCTTGGCCGCGGGCAGGTCGTCGCCACTGCCGTGGCCACTGGCCAGCTTGCGTGCCAGCTCAACCAGATTTCGCGCCTGGCCCGGCGCTTCCGTAAAAAAACCTTCGAGCAGCCTGTTGTCAACGTCGCCGGGAATGTCCAAGGCCACGTCTTGCGGCGTGGCCAAGACCGGCCGATTGGGCTCATTGCCGGCCAGCGCACCGCTCATTTGGCCTTGCATGGCACCCAACATGTGCGCCAGCTTCAGCGCCTGGTCGTCCTCCAGCGGGCTGGGCGCGCGCACCAGGTGGTCGACCAGGCCGGCGCTGGCCGATGGGTCTTCAAGGTTGCGCAAGTAATGCACCACCAGCACGGGCCAGGCGAACAGGAACTCCACGCTGGGCCCGCGCTGCGCGGGGGGCTGGCTGGCCAGCAGCAAGGTGTTTTCCGCCACGTGAGTGCACACGGCCGCCAGGCCGGGGAAGCCGGCCATTTCGGCGGCTTCACCAATGCGCTGCGCCTGGCCGCTGTAGGCGTCCAGCGCATCCAGGAAGTTCGGGTCTTCCAGATCCAGCTCGGCCAGCAAGGCCAGGCCGTCTTCAAGCTCGGGGCCGGCGGCCTCGATCTCGCTGGCCAGAGCCTGCACCAGGTCTTTGAGTTTCATCGCGGCGGGCCAGGGTTCGTGATTAACGTTCCATTTATGCCAAACGCGGCAACTTGAACACGCCCACCGAGTCCACCAATTGGCGCGCGCTCAGCACCAAGGCGTCGGTGTCCTGGTTTTGCACCTCAATTTGCTGCGCCGTGCGCTCGGTGCCCAAGCTGATGCTCTGCACCGCCTTGAGCAGCTGCGCCGAAACCAGGCGCTGTTGCTCTGAACTCACCGCAATGCGCTGCACCTGGGCCACCAGTTGGCCGGTGATTTGCTGCGTGCGCCGCATCTGCACGCCGGCCTTTTGCGCTTGCTCGGAACCCTGCACCACCTGGCCGATGGTGCGGTTCACGGTGCTGATGGTTTCGTTGGTTTCAAGCTGGATGTTGCTCACCAGGGTGCCGATCTGCTGGGTGGCGTTGCGCGAGCTTTCCGCCAGACGCTGCACTTCTTCGGCCACCACCGCGAAGCCGCGGCCGGCTTCGCCGGCCACCGCCGCCTGCATCGATGCATTCAGCGCCAGCACGTGGGTGCGCTCGGCAATGGTGTTGATCAGGTTCACGATGCCGGTGATTTCTTGCGAACGTTCGCCCAGCCGTTTGATGCGCTTTTCGGTTTCGGCAATCGTTTCGCGAATCGCCTCCATGCCTTTGACCGTGTCGTTCACCGTTTCGAGCGCGGTGTCGGTGGCCTGCGTGGCCTGCTCGGCCGAGCGGTTGCTTTGTTCGGCGCTGCTGGCCACTTGGGTCATGGCCTTGTCAGATTCGCCCAGCGATTCAGCCATTTGGTTCAGGCTCACCCGTTCGTCGGCGGCGGCGCGCGACACTTGTTCGGCCTGCGCCTTGAGCTTGCCCGACACGGCTTCCACCTGGCCGGCAATCTGCATCACGCCGTGCAGCACCTTCGAGGTTTCATCGGTCAGCGCGTTGATCGAGTCCGACACCGTGCCGATGATGTCTTGCGTGACCGGTGCGCGCGCCGTCAGGTCACGTTGAGAGAGCTGGTTGACTGCTTCCAGAATGGAGATCACCGAACTGTTCAGGCGATCGTTCTCGGCCTCGGCACGCTTGGCGCCGGACTCGGAGTTGAGTCGCGCCGCCACCTGTTCTTGCTGCAGTTCGTCTTGCTTGTGGCCCATGTTGACGAAGGCGCGGCTCAAGTCACCCAACTCATCGGTGGCTTGCAAGGGTTGCAATTCCGCGTAGTCGCCCTGTCGAATCTGTTGCACGGATTCGCCCAGCGCATTCACCGAACCCGTGATGTTGCGCACCGTCAACACGGCCAGGCCGGCACTGATCGCAAACAAGGCGAAGATGGCCGCCAGGCTGGTGCGCTGGTTGCGCGTTTCGTCGGCCAGCACGCCTTGCAACTGTTGCGCCAACACCTGGTTGAGTTTGGTGGCGAACCTGAACTGCGCGTCGATGCCTTCGGTGAAGGTCTTGGCGTAGACCAAGCTGTCGTAGCGCAGGGGTTTGGCCTCGCCGACTTCCACGCGGGCCAGTTGCGCCAGCTGTTGCGCACCCTCGCGCGACGTTCGCAGCTCGGCTTCGATCTGCGACTTGAGCGCCGGCCTGGCTGCAATGGCCTTTTCGACGAAGCGTGCAAGGGCGCCACTGGCGTTGTTCGTCTCCTCGATCAGGCTGTCGATCTTTTGCCGGTCGCTCAGCGTGATGCCGGCATCGGCGGCGCTGCTGCCGGCGCGCAGCCGCGCCGCCTCGGTCAGGCGGCCTGCGCCGAGCGCCTGCATCTGGCCGAGCTTTTCGATCATCGCAGGCAAGTGGATCAGCGTGGCCTGAACCAGGAAGTAGGTGTGATCGAACGGATCCAGCGTCAGCTTGGTGTGGTCGCCCAGCGTTTCGAGCAAGCGCTCGATTCGACCTGCCAACGCGTTGTGGCTGTCGAAGCTGCGGCGCGTGTCGGTGCCGCGCGTTGCGACCTCGGCCGCAGTTTGCGTCCAGGCCTGCTTCAGGCTCGCCCACTCGGTACTGAAAGCCTTGGCCTGCGCACTGCCGGGCAACTGGCTCAATGTCGCGTCCAACGCCGCGACCGTGCGTTCAACCTCGGCTTGCTTGGCCGCGCGCAACTGCGACTGGGCCTCGTTGCCTGCCAGCAAGAGCGCCGAGACAGACCGGTGTTGCTGCACCTGCTGCAAGAGTTCGTTGGCCTGGCGCGTGGGCTCGATACCGCCAAGTTCCTCGACCGTGAACAGCTTTTTGCCTTGGCTGTCCTGGTAGTACTCATAGGTCGGCAGCGACACCGCCGCCAGAGCAAATGCCCCCAGCAGGGCGAACTTCTGCCACAGCTTCATGTGCGGCAGCACGTTCCACTTCAGCGCCGACCCAGGGCCCTCAAGCTTTGCTTTCATGATCACCTCGCATCAATTGAATAGGTACAGAAGCCTGGCCAACCCATCGCGGCCTGCCTGGCGCTCAAGCTGCTGTGTCGATGGATCGTTCAAGAGCGCTCAGCAGGGCCACCACGTCCACGTCGAACCACAGGCGGCCGTCGACCAGCGCGGCGCGTTCAACCACGGGCTCAAGCGCAGTCGGGATCAATGCAGGATCGGACAGGTTGCGCGCGTCAAAACGCAGGCGCTGCGGCAGCCCGTCGATCACCACACCGGCGGCATCGGCGCCATGCCCCAGCACCAGCAGCATCGCCCGCTGCCCTTCCTTGTGCGCCACGTTGAACAGGCGCGCCAGGTCGAACACCGGCAGCAAGGCACCGTGCAGATTCGCCATGCCCAGCAGCCAGGCCGGCGCATGCGGCAGGCGGTGCACGGCGGGCACCTCGGTCAACTCGCTGCCATGCTCGTAACGCAGCATCAGATTCACGCTGCCCACGCTGAACCCCTGGCGCAATTGCAGTTCGACCGTGGCTTGCGCGGCGGCGGCCTCGGGCGCAAGCTCAAAGCCGCGCAGCAGCGCTTCGCTGGGCGCGAGCATCGCCGACGCGGGCGCCGCGCTCGTGTCAGACATGATGCTTGTGCGCTGCGCCTGTTGATGAAGATGCTTGGTTCACTGCAAGCTGTTCACAGGCCACGCAACTGTTCCAACACCTGTGCGTCGGTATACGGCTTGGTGATGTAGCCGGCCGCGCCGAGCATCTTGCCCCAGGCCTTGTCGGCCTTTTGATCCTTGGCCGTGACCAGCACCACCGGAATAGCCTTGGTGGCGGCATCTCCGCGCAGCGCGCGGGTGGCAGCAAAACCATCCATCACCGGCATGTTCACATCCATCAACACCACATCGGGGCGGCTGCGTTTGGCCGCGTCGAGCGCCTCGGCGCCGTTGCTGGCAGTGCTGACCAGGTAACCGGCGTCCATGAGGATTTTTTCCAGGCGTGAACGGTCTGCCTGGCTGTCATCTACGACAAGAATGGTGCGTGCCATGAGGTTTCCTTCAGTGGTGCTGGAAATGGGGCGCGCTGCCCGGGCGCAGCGGCAACAGACGAGCCAGCGCCAGGTCGAGCTGGAGGGGGTCTACGGGTTTGGTGATGTAGGCGTCGCAACCGGCCAGCTTGCCGCGAATGCGGTCGAACGGCGAGGCCTTGCTGGTCAACATCACCACCGGCATGGCCGCGGCGCCGCGCCGGCGTGCCTTGATTTGTTTGCAGCCTTCATAGCCGTCGGTGCCGGGCATGAGCACATCCATGAAGACGCAGGCGTAAGCCGACTGCGCCAGCGCGCCATGGGCGCCGTCCACGCTGTCGGCTTCACTGACTTGCAGGCCGCGCGCTTCGAGCAGCGTACGCAAATAGGTGCGCACGGCCAGGCTGTCGTCCACCACCAGAACCTGCCGCGCCGAAGCGCCGGCAGCGTGCATATCCAGCGGCATGGGAACGGTTGCCGTCGGCGTGTCAGGCGTGGGGCCTTGCTCCAGCGCGCGCGCCAGCAGCATGGGCAAGATCGACCACTGCACCGGCCGGCGCAGTTGCGTGTGGCCGCGCAAATTGGGGCCGCCGTCCACCCACAGCACGGCCTTGCCGCGCAACTCGGGCTCGTGCTGTGCCCACTGCAGGGCCAAGGCATCGCGGGCGTCGACCATCAGCACGTCCGCCTCCGCAACGTTTTGGCCGTCAAGCAATTCCAGGCGCGGCGTGCGGCGTTGCGACAGCTTGACCACGCCAGCCAGCAGGCTGCGTTCGCCATTGCTGAAGCCGCAGACGATGAGCTTGAGCGCCGGGCTTGGCACGGCCAGGGCAGGCCCACCCAGATGGGTGGCGGTGAGTGCGGGCTCGCGTGGCGCGAGCGTGTCGAAGGCCGAGGGCGAGGTCGGGTTGAAGATCGAAGCGGGCGGCAAAGAGGGCTGCCAGCGCGAATCGACCCTATCGCTGGCCGCGAAGTTGGCGGGCAAGCTTTTGGCCGGCACAGGCGGCGGCGCCGGCGCGGCGGGTTTACCCACGCCGTGGCGCGCGGCTTGAAGGCGCGCAGCAATGCGTTCGCGCAACGGACCAAAGATCGAATTTGCCAAAGCAGCCTCGGGGCAGCAACACGCTGCCGGACAGAGGGGGACTCTAGGCGGCAGCGCTGCGCAGTGGGCCCGGAATAGCGTTAAAAACTGGCCTCATTCTGGGGGGAACACCCCCGCGGATAGGGGTGTTGCACAGGGAACTTAATCGACAAAGAAGTCGGCAATCAGATCTTTCGTGCCCGGCACCACGGCGTAGCGGTCGAGGTCGGTCACGCCGGCGGCGCGGAGCACGTCATCGTCGATGAAGAAGTTGCCGGTACTGGCGCGCGCGTCAGCGGTGAGGATGAGGTAGGCCGCGTCCGCCAGGATCTCGGGTGTGCGGCATTTGTTCAGGTCGATGCCCGGGATCATCTGCAAGGCCGCCGTGGCAATGGCCGTGCGCGGCCACAGGCTGTTCACGCCAATGCCATGGGGGCGAAACTCCCCCGCGTGGCCCAACGTGCATTCGCTCATGCCGTACTTGGCCATGGAATACGCCACGTGGTGCTTGAACCAATGCTCGCGCATCGACAGCGGCGGGCTCATGTTCAGCACCTGCGGGTTGCGCCCGGCTTGCGCGCTTTTGATGAGTTCGGGCAAACAGGCCTGGGTGCAGCAGTAGGCGCCGCGCACATTCACGCCGAACATCAGATCAAAGCGCTTCATCGGCGTGGCCGGCGTGGGTGTGAGCGAAATCGCGCTGGCGTTGTTGACGAGCACGTCAATGCCACCAAAGCGCTGCACACCAGCGGCCACGGCAGCGGCCACGGCGGTTTCGTCGCGGATGTCGCAGGGCACCGCCAGGGCCTGGCCGCCGGCCGCTTCAACTTCAGCCGCGGCGCTGTAAATGGTGCCCGGCAGTTTGGGGTTCACTTTTGTGGTCTTGGCAATCAACACCAGGTTGGCGCCGTCTTGCGCGGCGCGCTTGGCAATGGCCAGGCCAATGCCACGCGAGGCGCCGGTGACAAACAGGGTCTTGCCATTCAGGCTTTGATACATGGTGTGTTCCTGTTCAAACAGAAGTTACTGGAACTGTGAAAAATCAGGCCGGCGCTTTTGGAAGAAGGCCTGGAAGGCTTCCTTGGCTTCGGGGCTTTGCAGCGCCTGGGCAAACACCGCGCCTTCGGCGCGAATGGTTTGCAGCACGGCTTCGCGCTGTGGCGCGCGCAGCAGGCGCTTGGCGTTGCGCACGGCGCCGGGCGGCAGGCCGTTGAAGCGCTCGGCCACGCGGCGCGCATGGTTCAACACTTCGCCCGCCGGCAGCACGGCATTGGCCAAGCCGCACTCCACCGCGTCGGCGCCAGTGAAGGGGTCGCCAAGCAAGAGCTTTTCAGCGGCCCGCACGCGGCCCACGATTTGCGGCAGCAAAAGGCTGGACGCAAATTCCGGCACCAGGCCCAGGCTGGTGAAGGGCATCACCAGGCGCGCTTCGTCGCTGATGTAGACCAAGTCGCAATGCAGCAGCATCGTCGTGCCCACGCCAATGGCCGCACCCGTGACCGCGGCGACGACCGGCTTTTCGCAATCGATCAAAGCCTGCATGAACTGGAACACCGGCGAATCACCCACATTGCTGCCACCCTGGCCCGGCGGGCGCTGCATGAAGTCTTCGAGGTCGTTGCCCGAGGTGAAGATGCCGGGCTGGCCGGTGATCAGCACGGCGCGCACCGCGCCATCGGCATTGGCCGCGCGCAGCGCGTCGGCCATGGCCTGGTACATGGCGGTGGTGAGCGCGTTCTTCTTTTCCGGGCGCGCGATCTCGATCGTGGCCACGCCGTTGATGGTGGCGGTCTTGATGGTCATGTTCATGCTCCTTGAATTCAGACGCGCTCGAAGATGCCCGCAGCGCCCTGCCCCGTGCCCACGCACATGGTCACCATGCCGTATTTCAGGTTCTTGCGGCGCAGGGCATGAATCACCGTGGCGGCACGGATGGCGCCGGTGGCGCCGAGCGGGTGGCCCAGGGCGATGGCGCCGCCCATGGGGTTGACCTTGCTGGCGTCGAGCTTGAGGGTGTTAATCACGGCCAGCGATTGCGCGGCGAAGGCCTCGTTGAGCTCGATCCAGTCGATCATGTCTTGCGTTAACCCGGCGTAACGCAAGGCTGCGGGGATGGCTTCGATGGGCCCGATGCCCATGATCTCGGGCGGCACGCCGCGCGAGGCGAAGCTCACGAAGCGGGCCAGGGGCGTGAGACCGTGCGCCTTGACGGCGGCACCGCTGGCCAGGATGAGGCAGCCCGCGCCGTCGCTCGTTTGCGAGCTGTTGCCCGCGGTCACGCTGCCCAGGCCCGTGGCCTTGCCGGTGGGGTCTTTGGCTGCGGCAAACGCGGGCCTGAGCTTGGCCAGCGCTTCGACCGACGTGTCAGCCCGCGGGCCTTCGTCGAGCTTGATGTTGCGCGTCTTGGTGCTCACCTGGCCGGTGCTCAAGTCGGGCGTGCGTTCAGTCACGTCGAACGTTGTGATCTCGTCGCTGAACTCACCGGTCTGCTGCGCCGCGATGGCCTTCTGATGCGAGGCCACGGCGAACTCATCCTGCGCCTGCCGGCTGACGTTCCACTGCTGCGCCACTTTCTCCGCAGTCAGGCCCATGCCATAGGCGATGCCCACGTTGGCATCGGCCGCAAAAACGGCCGGGTTGAACGACGGCTTGTTGCCGCTCATGGGCACCAGGCTCATGCTTTCGGCGCCGCCGGCGATCATCACCTCGGCCTCGCCGACGCGGATGCGGTCAGCCGCCATTTGAATCGCCGTCAAACCCGAGGCGCAAAAGCGGTTTACCGTGACCCCGCCCACGCCGTTCGGCAAGCCGGCCAGCAGCACCGCCACGCGGGCCATGTTCAGGCCTTGCTCACCTTCGGGCATGGCGCAGCCGATGATCGCGTCTTCGATCGCCTTCGGGTCCAGCGTGGGCACCTGCTTCATGGCGCCCAGGATGGCGGCAACCAGCAGATCGTCGGATCGCGTGTTGCGCAACGCGCCGCGGTGCGAGCGCCCGATGGGCGTGCGCGTGGCGGCAACGATGTAGGCGTCTTGAACTTGTTTGCTCATGGTGTTTTCCTCGCTCAGTTGCGAACTGGCTTGCCGGTTTGCAGAAGACCCATCATTCGCTCTTGCGATTTGGGGTGCGCCAACAGCGAGGTGAAATGTTTGCGCTCCAACGCCATCAAATACTCCTCGCTCACCAGGGTGCCGGCATCGACATCACCGCCCGTCACCACGTCGGCAATCAGCGTGGCAATGTGAAAGTCGTGCGCGCTGATCTGGCCACCGTCGCGCATGGCCACCAGTTGCGCCATGAACGTGGCCTTGGCATTGCGCCCGGCCACTGGGAACAAGGCCTTCATCGGCGCGCGCCAGCCCGATTCGGCCATGGCCTTGACTTGCGCGATGGCCACGTGCAGCAACTCGTCGCGGTGCGGCACGATGATGTCGCTCCACAGCAAGTAGCCCAGGCGGCGGCTGTCGATGGCGCTGGTGCCCACTGTGGCCATGGCGGCGGCAACGAAGCCGTCTTTCAAATAAGCCAGCAGGTCGGAGCCCGGCGCGGCAGCGGCGTTTTCGGCAGCGCGGCGGGCGATGTAGGCCAGGCCGCCACCGCCGGGGATCAAACCCACGCCGACTTCGACCAAGCCGATATAACTTTCCAGGTGCGCCACGCGGCGGGCGCAGTGCACGGCCAGCTCACAGCCGCCGCCCAGTGCCAGGCCGCGCATAGCGGCCACGGTGGGCACGCTGGCGTAGCGCAGGCGCAGCATGGCGTCTTGCAGCTTCTTTTCTTCTTCGGCAATGCCCTGCGGGCCGGCCTTCATGAAGATCGGCATCATGGCTTCGAGGTTGGCGCCGGCGCTGAACACATCGTCAGGCGACCACACCACCAGGCCTTTGTACTTGGCTTCAGCAATCTCCAAGGCCTTCATCAGCCCTTCGCCCACTGCGGGGCCGATGAGGTGCATCTTGCAGGTGATGCTGGCCACTAGCACCTCGCCGTCGGGCGACCAGGCGCGCACATCGCTGTTGCGGAATTCCTCGGTGCCGGTTTCCAGCGCACCCTTCGCACCTTCGCCCAACAGCGCTTCGGGGAAGCACTGGCGCGCGTACACCGGCAAGGTGGAACGCGGCAGGTACTTATTCTGCGACGCGCTCCATGAGCCCTCGGGCGTGTGCACGCCGGTGCGGCCGTCGAACACCCACGCCGGCAGCGGCGCCTTGCACAGCGCCTTGCCCGCTTCGATGTCTTGTTTGATCCACTCGGCGACCTGCTGCCAGCCCGCTTCCTGCCAGGCTTCGAACGGGCCTTGCTTCATGCCGAAGCCCCAGCGCAAGGCCAGGTCAACCTCGCGCGCGGAATCGGCCACTTCCGCCAGATGCACGGCGGCGTAGTGAAAGCCGTTGCGGATGATCGCCCACAGGAATTGCGCTTGCGGCTGCGTCGATTCGCGCAGCAGCTTCAGCCGTTCGCCGATCGGCTTCTTGAGCATGCGTTCGACAATGGCCTCGGCCTTGCCGCCGCCGGCCACGTAGTCGCCCTTGTCGGCATCAAACCGCAGGATGTCCTGGCCCACCTTCTTGTAAAAGCCCGCGCCGGTTTTTTGCCCCAGCGCGTCGGCCGCCAGCAGCTTGGCCAAGGCGGGCGGCGTGGCGTAGCTGGCGAAGAACGGATCCTTGCCTTCGCCCAACTGATCCTGCATCGTCTTGATGACGTGGTTCAAGGTGTCCAGGCCCACCACGTCGGCGGTGCGGAACGTGCCCGAGCTGGCACGGCCGAGCTTCTTGCCGGTGAGGTCGTCCACCACGTCGTAGCTCAGCCCGTAGCGCTGCGCTTCCACCATGGTGGCCAGCATGCCGGCAATGCCCACGCGGTTGGCCACGAAGTTGGGTGTGTCCTTGGCGCGCACCACGCCCTTGCCCAAGGCGCTGGTGCAAAAGGCTTCCAGTTCATCGAGCACGCGCGCTTCGGTCGCGGCAGTGGGAATCAGCTCCACCAGCTGCATGTAGCGCGGCGGGTTGAAGAAGTGAATGCCGCAGAAGCGGTGTTTCATTTCTTCGGGCAACACTTCGGAAAGCGAGGTGATCGACAAGCCCGAGGTGTTAGAGGCCAGCAGCGCATGCGCCGGCACGTGCGGCGCAATCTTGGCGTACAGATCGCGCTTCCAATCGAGCCGCTCGGCAATGGCTTCGATGATCAGGTCGCAGCCGGCCAGCAGGCCCAGATGCTCTTCGTAGTTGGCCTGGGTGATCAACGCCAGGTCTTCGGGCACGCCGATGGGTGAGGGTTTGAGCTTCTTCAGGCCCTCAATGGCCTTGGCCACGACGCCGTTCTTCGGCCCCTCTTTCGCAGGCAGGTCGAACAACACCACCGGCACCTTCACATTCACCAAATGCGCGGCAATCTGCGCGCCCATCACGCCGGCGCCGAGCACGGCGACTTTACGAACCTGGAACTTGCTCATGGGTTTGCCTTACTCAGCTTTCAGCCAGATTTGATTGCGAAAGAACGGGCCGATGTAGCCGCGCACTTCCAGCTTCCTGCCGTCTTCGATCACGCGCACGCGGGCACGGTAGACCTTACCGTTGTTTGGGTCGACGATGCTGCCGCCTTCCCAGTGGCCGTCGTCACCCTTTTTCAGGTCACGCAAGATCACCATGCCCAGCACGGGCTTGTCTTTGCGGTCATCCCTGCACTTGTCGCACTTGCTGTCTTGCTTGCCCGGGTCGACGATCTTTTCCACCTTGCCGCTGAGCACGCCGCTGGCTTCGCTGATGCGCACGAAAGATTTTTCCTGCTGGGTTTCATCGTCAATGGTTTTCCACAGGCCGGTGGGTGCGCCCTGCGCGGCGGCGAAGGTGGCGGCCAGCGCGAGCGCAGCCAGGGTGATGAGTCGTTTCATTGCAATCTCCTCAGAGGGCGTGGCCGCCCGTGATCAAAACAAAGCTTCGTCCAAGGCCATCAGTGGGCCCAGGCCGCTGCGGCAACTACGGATCAAGCCCGCAGTTTCAGGCAAGAGCTTGGCAAAGTAAAAGCGCGCGGTGGCCAACTTGGCCGTGTAGAAGGCGTCGCCGCTGTCTTGCTTGGATAGCGCCACCTTGGCCATGCGTGCCCAGTAGTAGGCAAACACCAGGTGGCCGCAAATGCGCAGATAGTCCACCGCAGCGGCACCCACTTCGTCGGCATTGCCGAAGGCCTTCATGCCAAGCTCAGTGGTCAGCTTGGTGAGCTTGTCGCCCAGCTCGGCCAGCGGGTTCACGAACTCTTGCATGGCCTCGTTGGTGCCTTCGTCCTCCACCAAGGTTTGCACCAGCTTGCCGAACTTTTTCAGCTTCGCGCCGTTGTCGCCCAGCACCTTGCGGCCCAGCAGGTCGAGCGATTGCACGGTGTTCGTGCCCTCATAGATCATGTTGATGCGCGCGTCGCGCACAAACTGCTCCATGCCCGATTCGGCGATGTAGCCGGCGCCACCGAACACCTGCATGCAATGCGAAGTGGCGATCCAGCCGTTGTCGGTGATGAAGGCTTTAACGATTGGGGTGAGCAGGGTCACCAGGTCTTCGGCGTCCTTGCGTTGTTCTTCGTCATCGCTGGACAAATAGGTGTCGATCAGCAGCGCGATGTGCATGGCCAGCGCACGCCCACCCTCGGCATAGGCGCGCGCGGTGAGCAGCATGCGCCGCACATCGGGGTGGACGATGATCTTGTCGGCCGGTTGCTCGGGCTGCTTGGGGCCGGAAAGCGCGCGCATCTGGATGCGTTCCTTGGCGTAGGCCGCGGCGTTCTGGTAGGCCACCTCGGTCAGGCCGAGCGACTGGTTGCCCACGCCCAGGCGCGCCGCGTTCATCATCACGAACATCGCCGGCAAACCCTTGTTGGGCTGGCCCACCAGCGTGCCCACAGCGCCTTCGAGCAGGATCTGGCAGGTGGCGTTGCCGTGGATGCCCATCTTCTCTTCGATGCCGCCGCAGTGCAGCGTGTTGCGCGCGCCCAGCGTGCCGTCGGCATTGACCAGGAACTTGGGCACCGCGAACAGCGAAATGCCCTTGCTGCCGGCCGGTGCGCCGGGCAGCCGGGCCAGCACCAGGTGGATGATGTTCTCGGCCAGGTCATGCTCGCCGGCGGAAATGAAAATCTTCTGGCCGCTGAGCTTGTAGCTGCCGTCGGCCTGGGGTTCGGCCTTGCTGCGCAACAGCCCCAGGTCGGTGCCGCAATGCGGCTCGGTCAGGCACATGGTGCCGGTCCATTGGCCGCTGGTGAGCTTGGGCAAATACGTGGCCTGTTGTTCCGGCGTGCCATGCGCATGCAGGCAATTAAAGGCGCTGTGCGACAGGCCCGGGTACATGGCCCAGGCCTGGTTGGCTGAATTCAGCATCTCGTACAGGCATTGGTTCAGCAGCACGGGCAGGCCCTGGCCGCCGAACTGGGGGTCGCAACTCAGCGCCGGCCAGCCGCCTTGCACGTACTGGGCATACGCCGCGGCAAAGCCCTTGGGCGTGGTGACGGCATGGGTCTGCGCGTTGTGCGTGCAACCTTCGCGGTCGCCGCTGTGGTTGAGCGGCGCCAGCACCTCGGTGGCAAACTTGCCGGCCTCTTGCAGCACGGCGTTGACCGTGTCCACGTCGAGCTCGGCGTGGCGCGGCATGCGCTTGAGTTCAGGCACGGCGCTGAGCAATTCGTGCATCACGAACTGCATGTCGCGCAGCGGCGGTGTGTAGTGCGGCATCGGTTTATCTCCCAATCAGGTGGATCAATTGCGGGCCTTGCGCGGGGCGCCGGCAGCTTGAACGCTCGGTTGGACGCTCAGGCACGGGCGCAGCAGGCGCTCGAAGCCGGCACGGGCATGCGCCACGGCAGCGGGGCTGCGCAGGAAGCGGGCGTCATGGTGCAGGGCCAGGATCAGGCCATGGGTTTCGAACAACAGTTGCGCCGCGTCGGTGTCGGCCTGGAGGT
>JAYUQE010000052.1:0-2195 GCA_043756905.1 Burkholderiales bacterium
CCGGCTTCCAGGCGCGCGGCGCGGGCATGGTCGCGCCAGGCGGCGGTGAGCGCGGTTTTGTTGTCCATCTCGGCGCGCATGCCCCACTCCAGGTTCACCTGGCCGGTGAACGACAACAGCTTCATGTAACTTTTCTCGCTGCGCCCGGCGTCGGGCACCTCACCCGGGCAGGGCGCGGCGGTGCGGCGCAGCAGCAGGGCGTCGCAGCCGCTGCCGAAGGCGGCCACCAGGATGAGTTCGCCTTCGTTGGCGCGGCGCAAGGCGATGTCGAGCATGGCCAGGGGCTGCGCGCAACCGAGATCACCACACACCTCGTGCTCGGCCGAGACCAACGTGGCCGCAGCCAGCCCCAGCCGTTTGGCCACCGCTTCGTTCACGCGCGCCAGCGGCGCGGGCAGGGCGAAGTGGGCCACGTCGGTGGCCTTCACGCCGCCCGCTTCCAGGCAAGCCTTGAGCGTGCCCACGGCCAGCTTCATGTAGCCCTCGTCGCGCACCCAGCGCTCTTCCCAGCCGTAGTCGTGTTCCTGGCCGCTGGCGCGGTAATGATCCACCAGGTCAGCGTGCAGGCTGCGGTGGGCCACGAACGTGGCGATGGGCTGGCCAGTGCCCACCAGCGCGCCGGCGGCGCCGTCGCCAAAGATCATTTCCTGCGCGCTGGCCGGGCGGCCGATGCGCCGTTCAGCCGCCACCACGGCGTGGTGCGGCCCGCCTGGGCGATGCAGCGCCGCGGCCAATTCGGTGAGCGCGGCGCGCGCGCTACTGCACACGTCGCGCAGCACCGCTTGTTCATTCAAACCCAGCGCGGCAGCGGCAATGCCGGCGTTCAGCCGCTCGGCAAACGGCAGCGTGGTGCTGGCCAGGCTGAATTCACTCACGTTGGCCGTGGGCACGGCGCGCAACAGGGCGCGGCCGGCGTCCACCGCCATGGTCACGCTGTCTTCGTCCCAGTTGGCCAGGCTGCGCTGGCCCTTGGCCAGGCCGCGCAGGCCCGGCGCCATCCAGCGGTGCTGGGCCAGGATTTCGCTGCGCTCCAGGCGCGCACGCGGCAGGTAGCGGGTGGTGGCCAGCAGGCCGTGGGCGGTGTCGGTCATGGGCAACGGCGGGTGGCAGACCAGGGTTTCAACCAGGGGCGGTGAGCCCTGGTCTTGCTGTGAATGATGATACGCTAGTGCACGATAAAGGATGCGTCGCCCGGTGGCTACTGCCGCGCGGGTTTCCCCGGAGCGATAGTCCGGTCGAACACTGCGGAGTCTGTGCATGAGCCGAGCGAACACGGTTGAACTGCGTCATTGGCTGCGCCGCGAACGCGGCCTGGATCTGGCTGACTACGACGCCCTGCGCCAATGGTCGGTGCAGGACGTGGCGGCCTTCTGGCAGGCGATGTGGCAATACTTCGATTTGCGTTCGCCCACGCCGTGCACGCAAGTGTTGTCGAAAGACGCCATGCCTGGCGCGCATTGGTTTGCGGGCACGCAGCTTAACTTTGCCGTGCAGGTGGCGCGTCACGCCCCGGCGAGCGACGCCGCCGGCCAGCCGGCCATCGTGTTCCGCAATGAACGCATGCAGGCACAAGACCGCAGCCTTGAGATCAGTTGGCACACGCTGGTGGACCAGGCCGCGGCGTTGGCCGCAAGCTTGCGCCAAGCCGGCGTGCAGCAGGGCGACCGCGTGGCCGCCTACCTGCCCAACATCCCGCAAGCGGCGGTGGCATTCCTGGCCGTAGCGTCGCTCGGCGCGGTGTGGAGCCTGACGGCGCCTGACATGGGCGTGGGCACGGTGCGCGACCGCTTTGCGCAGATCGCGCCCGTGGTCTTGATCGCCTGCGACGGCACGGTGTACGGCGGCAAGGTGGTCGATCGCCGTGCCCTGGTGGCCGAGCTGCTGCGCGAACTGCCCAGCGTGCGCACGCTGGTGCTGGTGCCTTATCTTGATGACGCGGGCGCGCCAGGCGGGCCGTTCGCGTTCGACGCCGGTGGTTGGGCTGGCCGTGGTGGGGCTGGCCAGGTGCGCCTGTGGAGCGAGATGTTGGCCACGGCGCAGCGCGTGGCGCCAGTTAACGTTCCGTTCGAGCACCCGCTGTGGATTGTCTACAGCAGCGGCACCACCGGCCTGCCCAAGGCCATCGTCCACGGCCACGGTGGCGTGATCCTGGAGCAGCTCAAGTCCATCACCTTTCACCTCGACATCCACCCCAG
>JAYUQE010000053.1:0-2194 GCA_043756905.1 Burkholderiales bacterium
CTGGGCCAGGTGTTGCTGGGCGACCAAAGCCTGGCCGCGTTGCGAGCGCTGTACCCCGAGCCGCAACTGGCCGGCGCCAGCGCCAACACGCCGCGCGACGCGCAAGCCTTGTTTGAGCAGGTGCAACGCACGCGCGAACGCGGCTGGGTGCTGGCCGAAGGCTTCTTCGAGCCGCACATCTGCACCGTGGCCGCACCGGTGCGCGCGCAAGGCGGGCAGATCGCCGCGGCCATCGGGCTGACGATCCCGGGCGCGCACATCCCGGCCGAGCAGCAGGCCGCCCTGGTGGCAGCGGTGTGCGGCGCGACCGCGCAGTTGTCCACCTTGCTCAATTTCGACCCACGCGGCGCGCGGGCCACCGCACCCGTGGTGGCGCTGCGCCGCGCCTGAAGAGCAAGCCCAGCCATGCTAACGATTGACCTGACTGAACGCTGCGCCGTCATCACCGGCGGCAGTTCGGGCATCGGCCTGGCCACGGCCGAGCTGTTTCTGCGCGCCGGGGCCAGGGTCGCCATCTGCGGGCGCGACGCAGCCCGACTGCGTGCGGCCGAGCAGGCCCTGCATGAAAAGCACCCCGGCGCCCGGCTGCTCGCCGCGCCGTGCAATGTGTTGCAGGCCGATGAAGTCGCCGCGTTCGCGGCCCAGGTGGCCGGGCAATTCGGCGGCGCCGACATGCTCGTCAACAACGCCGGCCAGGGCCGTGTCTCGACCTTCGCCAGCACCACCGACGCCGCCTGGCACGACGAACTGCAACTCAAGTTCTTTTCGCTCATCCACCCCACGCGGGCCTTCTTGCCTTGGCTGCAGAAGAGCCCGCACGGCGCCATCGTCTGCGTCAATTCGCTGCTGGCGGTGCAGCCCGAGCCGCACATGGTGGCCACGTCTGCCGCCCGTGCCGGGGCCCACAGCCTGGTGCATTCCATGGCCATGGAATTCGCGCCGCTGGGCGTGCGCGTGAACGCGGTGTTGATCGGCCTGGTTGAATCGGGCCAATGGCAGCGGCGCTTCGAGGCGCGCGACAACCGCGATCAGGATTGGCCCGCCTTCTGCGCCGAGCTGGCCGCGCGCAAGGGCATTCCCCTGCGCCGCCTGGGCCGGCCCGAAGAAGCGGCGCAAGCCATCTTCCACCTGGCCACACCGCTGTCTTCGTACACCACGGGCAGCGCGCTCGACGTGTCGGGTGGGCAAGCACGTTTTCTTTAAGCACACACCCTGCCTGCCACCTCATGCCAGCCACCTCATGCCAACCACTCCATGCAAGTCACCGTCGGCCATCTGATCGCTGCCTTCCTTGAACGCTGCGGCGTCAAGGTCGCGTTCGGCGTGATCAGCATCCACAACATGCCCGTGCTCGACGCCCTGGCCACGCGCGGCGCCATCCGCTTCATCTCAGCCCGCGGCGAGGCCGGCGCGGCCAGCATGGCCGATGCGTGCGCGCGCAGCACCGGCACGCTGGGCGTGTGCATCACCAGCACCGGCACGGCCGCGGGCAATGCGGCGGGCGGCCTGGTGGAAGCGCTCACCGCAGGCACGCCACTGCTGCACATCACCGGCCAGGTCGAAGTGCCGTACCTCGACCGTGACATGGCCTACATCCATGAAGCGCCCGATCAGTTGGCCATGCTCAAGGCCGTGTCCAAAGGCGCCTGGCGCGTGCGCAGCGCGGCCACCGCATTGGCCACCTTCAGGCAGGCCGTGCGCTGCGCCATGACCGCACCCTGCGGCCCGGTGAGCGTGGAGGTGCCGATCGACATTCAAGCCGAGCTGGTCGATGGGCCGGCTGATCTGGAGCCGTTAACACCTGCCATCAACGCCGCTGCACCCGCCAGCATTCAGGCGTTGGCTGATGCCTTGGCGGGCAAGCGCCGGCCGCTGCTGTGGCTGGGCGGCGGTGCGCGTTCGGCGGCCACGCCCGTGGCGCGCCTGTTGGCCATGGGCTTTGGCGTCGTCAGCAGCACCCAGGGCCGCGGCATCGTCAGTGAGACCCACCCCATGAGCCTGGGCGCCTACAACGTGGCGCCGCCGGTCGAGGCCTTCTTTGCCAGTTGCGATGCAATGCTGATCGTGGGCTCGCGCTTGCGCGGTAACGAAACCTTGAAGTACCAGCTCAAGTTGCCCGCCACCCGCTACCGCATCGATGCCGACCCGCTCGCGCAAGACCGCTGCTACACCAGCGAGCGGTTCGTCTGTGGCG
>JAYUQE010000054.1:0-5666 GCA_043756905.1 Burkholderiales bacterium
GCGGGGCAGTGCCTTGATGGTGACGAAATACGCCCCCACCGGCCTGGTGACGCGCGGCACGCTGAACAACTGCGGCACCGGCAAGACGCCCTGGGGCACCTTCCTCACGGGCGAAGAAAACTGGTTCGGTTATTTCACCCGCCCGGTAGGCGACGACGCCGCCCGCGGCAACGACAAGAGCGTGGTGGCTTTGCGCCGCTATGGTCGCGCCGAAGGCGCCACGTCGCGCCACGGTTGGGAAAGCGCCGGCAGCGAAGACCGCTTTGCGCGCTGGATCAATGCCAAGACCGGCAGCAGCACAGACGGCAGCGACGACTATCGCAACGAACTCAACGGCATGGGCTACATCGTCGAGGCCGATGCCTACGCCCCCACCAGCCGCGCCAAGAAGCGCACCGGCCTGGGCCGCTTCGCGCATGAAAGCGCGGCCTTCAGCCTGCCCGTGACGGGCCAGCCGCTGGCGGTGTACATGGGCGACGATTCGCGCAACGAATACGTCTACAAGTTCGTGTCGAACGCGCCCTGGAGCGCGGCCGATGCCAACCCGACCGACCGCCTGGCCGCGGGCGCGAAGTACCTGGATGAAGGCAAGCTCTATGTGGCCAAGTTCAACGCCGACGGCACCGGCCAGTGGGTGGAGCTGTCGCTGGCCAATGCGGCCGTGGCCGGCTACGCCACCTACGCCTTTGCCAACGAAGCCGATGTGCGCGTGAACTGCCGCCTGGCGGCCGATGCCGTGGGCGCCACCAAGATGGACCGCCCCGAATGGTGTTCCACCCACCCGACCACGGGCGAGGTCTACTTTGCCCTGACCAACAACTCCAACCGGCGCCTGGTGCCCACGGGCGCGCAAAGCGCGCCTGACGCCGCCAACCCGCGCGCGTACACCGACATCAAGGGCGCTTCCACCACCCAGCAGGGCAACGTCAACGGCCACATCCTGCGCCTGAAGGAAGGCAGTGCCGGCGCGGCGGCCAGCAGCTTCACCTGGGACATCTACCTCTTCGGCGCCGAGGCCGGTGCATCCAGCGGTTTTGTGAACCTGTCGAACCTGACGAGCGACCAGGATTTCTCCAGCCCCGACGGCCTGTGGTTCAGCCCGAAGACCGGCATCTGCTGGATCCAGACCGATGACGGCGCCTACACCGACAGCACCAACTGCATGATGCTGGCCGGCATTCCGGGCCGGGTGGGCGATGGGGCCGCGCGCACCCTGGCCTACAGCGCCACGCAGTCCGTCACCACCTATGTCGGCAAGGCGCCCACGGCTGACACCCTGAGGCGCTTCCTGGTGGGGCCGAAGGATTGCGAGATCACCGGCGTCTGCGAAACACCCGATGGCAAGTCGCTGTTCGTCAACATCCAGCACCCGGGCGAAAGCACGGCCATGGCCGATGTGGGCACGCCTTCGAAGTACACCAGCCACTGGCCGGGCAATGCCGGCTACGGCGCGGGCGGTGCCGATGCCCGGCCGCGTTCGGCAACGATCGTCATCACGAAGAACGATGGCGGGGTGATTGGCAGCTGAGCGTCACGCGGGCCTGCGGCATGCGCGCGGCAGGGGCCTGCGGGCCCTTCAGCCGCGCGTGCAATGAAAGCCGTCGTCGAAGGTGAACCGCAGCGAGGTGTAGGACGCGGCACCGGTGGCCACGGCGGCTGTTGCGCATCAGCCCAGTGGTGTACAGGCGTTCGGCGTCGCTGCCGGTTATCGTGTCCAGCACCAGCGGGGTCTTGCCGCAGTCGCGCGCCAGTGCCTGGGCGGCCAGCATCTAGGCCGCGCCCAGACCCTGCCGGCGCGCGCGCCGGTGCACCAGCATCTTGGCCAGGTCGGCCCGGTGCGGCTGGTTGTCGGGTTGATCCGGGTGGCGACCCAGACGCGAATCGCGCCGGCACCGAAGATGCAGACCTTCATGGCTTGGTTGAAACGTTAGCCAACCGCGTCAAGCCACATCGAGCAGGCACTCGCCGCGATCCAGCAGCAGCACACCGCGCTCCACCGCGTGCACGCGAAAGCTCACCCGGTGCCCCACGCGCTGCATCGCCACCCGTATGGTGTCGCCAGGAAACCCGGGCGACACGAAGCGCGCGGCCAACGTGCGCAGCGCCGCCGGCCGGCCCGGCGCAAAGCGCTTCAGCACGGCGCGGCAGGCCAGCCCCAGGTTGTTCAGGCCGTGCGAAATGGGCCGCTCGAAACCGGCCTGCCGGGCCACGGCAGGGTCGGCATGAATGGGCATCAAGTCGCCGCTGGCCAGGCGGTACAGCAAGGCGGCCTGGCGCGGCATGGGCAATTCGATCTCATCGCTCGGCGTGAAGTCAACAGCCAAAGGCGGCAGCGGCGCCACGATCTGCCCCCAGGAGCCACAGCCGCCATCGCCGCGCAGGAATTCGAGCGACTGCATGCGCGCCAGCAGCGCGCCGCTATGGGCATCGAACAGTTCCTTGTCCACCTGCATCAGCGCGCCGCGGCCCACGCCCTTGTCTTGCACGGCCACGATGCGGTGCGTGGCACGCACGCGGCCGTTAACGGGCAGCGGCGCGTGCCAGGCGACGCGCATTTCGCCGTGCAGGAGCTGTTGCCAATGAATGCCCAAGCCCGCCTCGGCTTGCCAGAGCGGCAGCCAGCACAGCGTGAGCGCGTAGCTCGGCACCACGGCCACGCTGGTGCCGCCCAGGTGGCCTTCGTGCACATAGGGCAGCTCGTCGGCATCGAGCGGGTCGCTGGCCATGCCCAGGGCCAGCGCGTACAGGGCGGCGTCGCGCCAGTGGGTGCTTTGCTCCAGCGGGCCGAAGCCGCGCGCCAGGACGGCTTGAAGATTCATGCCAGGGTCACCACAAGCTTGCCGAACTGTTCACCGGCTTGCAGGCAATCGAAAGCCTCGTTGATGCGCTCCAGCGGGTAGCGCCGGTCGATCACCGGCGTGAGTTCACCGCGCGCGAACAGCGCCACGACCTCGCGGAATTCTTCCAGGCTGCCACCGGTGGAGCCGTAGATTTCCAGCTGGCGAATGAACAGGCGCTGGATGTCCGCACCCGGGTTGCTGCCGGTGGTGGCACCGCAAGTGACCAGGCGCCCGCCGCGGCGCAGGCTCTTTAACGAATCGGCCCAACTGGCCTGGCCCACGCTGTCGATGACCATGTCCACGCCTTCGCCGTCGGTCAGCGCCAGCACGCGCTCGGCGACCTTTTCACTGCGGTAGTTGATGCCGGCATTCGCGCCCAGCAGGCGCGCGCGTTCCAGCTTGGCAGCGCTGCTGGAAGTGACGATCACCCGCGCGCCGGCGCGCAGCGCCAGTTGCAGCGTGGCCACCGCCACGCCACCGCCGATGCCCACGATGAGCACGGTTTCGCCCGGGCGCAGCGTGCGTTTGCCGAACAGCATGCGCCAGGCGGTGACGTGGCCGGTCATCAGCGCACCGGCGGCCACCAGGTCGGCGTCGTCGGGCAGCGGCACGAAACATTTGGCCGGCATGGCCAGGTACTGCGCGAAGCCACCGTGGCGGTGTTCGCCCATGATGCTGGCGCGCAGGCACAGCGGCTGGTCCCCCGCCCGGCAGTAACGGCACTGGCCGCAAAAGGCGCCGGAAAACAACACCGCCTTCTGGCCCACGCGCAGGCCGCTGTCCGGCGGCACCTGGGTCATCACACCGGCCGCTTCCACGCCCTGCACCAGCGGTAGCGCGTGGGTGATGCCCACGCCGCTGTCGCGCATGTACAAGTCCACCCGGTTCAGTGCGGCGGCATGCACCCGCATCAAGGCCTCGCCGGGTTGCGGCACGGGTGTGGGAAATTCGCGCACCACCAGGCCGGCGCGGCCACGCGCTTCCAGAACGGCTGCTTGCATCATGGGCAATTCCTTGGTGTGAGCGATGAACCCGTCGCGCCGAGCTTATAGAACGTGCACATGCGTACGACCTATGGAAACTACGGAGCCGGTGGCCTGGGCGGCGTTCCCGGTTGACCCTGCCGGCCCGGCCTGTTGATAATGGGTCGTACGTTAGTGAACGACTTCAGCCGCAGGAGCCCCTTGATGCCCGAAACCGCAACGTTTGACCAAGCCGCCTACGCCGCACGCATGCGCGCCCAGGGCTGGTGGGCCGATCGCACCACCGACGATCTGTTCGTGCAGGCTGCCACCCGGCACGCCGCCAAGCCCGCCGTGGTGGCCTACCGGGCCGATGCGCCCGCGGGCACACCACCCCAGCGCATCACTTATGGCGAACTGGCGCAGATGGTGGCGCGCGCTGCCGCCGCCTTGCGCGGCCTGGGCGTGAACGCGGGCGATGTGGTTTCGGTGCAATTGCCCAACTGGTGGGAATTCGCCGTGGTGGCCTTGGCCTGCGGGCGCATCGGCGCGGTGGTGAACCCGTTGATGCCGATTTTTCGTGAGCGTGAACTCGGCTTCATGGTCGGCTTTTGCCAAGCCAAGGTGCTGGTCGTGCCCAAGCTGTTCCGCGGCTTCGACCATGAAGCCATGGCGCAGAACCTGTTGGCCAAATGCCCGCAGCTCAAGCATGTGCTGGTGGTGAACGGCACGGGCGCCAATGCGTTCGATGCCGCACTGCTGCAAGGCACGCAGGAAGTGCCGCCGCCGGCCGCGCCCGCCGCTGCGCCGGCCCGGGCCGAGGAGTTAACGGTACTGATGTTCACGTCCGGCACCACGGGCGAGCCCAAGGGCGTGATGCACACCTGCAACAGCATGGTGGCCTGCATCAACGGCCTGGCCGGGCGCTTTGGCCTGACCGAGCAAGACGTGCTGCTGGCCTGCTCGCCGCTGGGCCACATGACGGGCTACGCCGCGGTGCTGTTCCAGGGCCTGTGCCTGGGCTGCACGGTGGTGTTCCAGGACGTGTGGGAAGGCAAGGCCGGCGTGGCCATCATGGCGGCCGAAGGCGTGACGCACACCGCGGCGTCCACCCCCTTCCTCACCGACATCTGCGACGCCGTTGCCGGCGGTGGGCCGCGCCCCAAGCTGCGCACCTTCCTGTGCGGCGGCGCGCCCATCCCCCCGGCCATGATCGAACGCGCCGCGCGCGAGTTGCAGCTCAACGTGAGCAGCCTGTGGGGCATGACCGAGTCGCTGGCCAGCACACTCACAGAGCCTGAGCGGGCGCATGAGAAGTCAGCCAGCACCGACGGCCGCCCGCTCGATGGCGTGCACGTGCGCGTGGTCGGCACCGATGGCCAGGTGCTGGCCACCGGCGCCACCGGTGCGCTGCAAGTGCGCGGCGCGCAAATGTTCATCGGCTACTACAAGCGGCCAGACATTCCCACCTTCGATGCGCAGGGCTGGTTCGACACCGGCGACCTGGCTTACCTGGACGCCGAGGGCTACATCCGCATCAACGGCCGCACCAAGGACGTGTTGATTCGGGGCGGTGAAAACGTGCCGGTGGTGGAGATCGAAAACCTGTTGTTCAAGCACCCGGCAGTTGCCGCCGCCGCGTTGGTGGGCTACCCCGACAAACGCCTGGGCGAACGCGGCTGCGTCTTCGTCACGCTCAAGCCCGGCGCGCAATTCGGCCTGGCTGACTTGCAGGCCTACATGGCGCAATGCCAAGTCGCCAAGCAGTACTGGCCCGAGCGCGTGGAAGTCATCAATGAGCTGCCGCGCACGCCCAGCGGCAAGATTCAAAAGTTCCAGTTGCGCGAGCGCGCGAAAGCGTTTG
>JAYUQE010000055.1:0-5650 GCA_043756905.1 Burkholderiales bacterium
CCGTGGTGGTCGCTGCCTTGAACGTTCACCACCTTGGTGAAGCCGCGCTCGAACTTGTTCAAGTGGTAGGCCACGTCGGGCACGAAGTAGGTGTACAGCACTTCGGCGCTGCCGCTGGCATCGGGTGCTGACTTGCGCCCGTCGGTGTCGGCCGGCGCAGACTTCCTCATCACCCGGTCTTTGTCGTCGCCGTATTCGGTGCTGCGCAGCCACAGCGCGCCGCCTTCCTCGTAAGTCTTGCCCGCCGCAACCAGTCGATTGACCGTGTCGTCAACCCGCCCGCTGCTGTACAGGCCGGATTCGAGAAAGTAGTGGTCGAAGCGCACCCCGAACGCTTGCAGGTCAAGGTCTTGCTCGTGGCGCAGCCAAGCCACAGCGAACTGGCGCATGCCGTCCAGGTCATTCGCATCGCCTGAAGCGCTGAAGCTGCGGTCGTCGGCGCGCACGGTCTGGCGCTGCATGAAGGCCTGGGCGATGTCGGCGATGTACTCGCCGTTGTAGGCCGCCGCCGGCCACAGCGCGTCGCCGGGTTTCAGGCCGTTGATGCGGGCCTGCACCGACGCGGCCAGGTTGGCGATCTGCACCCCGGCGTCGTTGTAATAGAACTCGCGCTGCACCTGCCAGCCCTGGGTTTCAAACAGGTTGCACAGGCTGTCGCCCAGGGCGGCCTGGCGGCCATGGCCCACGTGCAGCGGGCCGGTGGGGTTGGCCGAAACGAATTCGACCATCAGCCTGCCGCCGTGCGCGCTCTGGCGGCCGAAAACGGTGCCAGCGGCCAGCACCTCGCGCACCACGGCTTGCTTGGCCGCCGGCGCCAGGCGCAGGTTGATGAAGCCGGGGCCGGCGATCTCGATGCCCTGCAACCAGCGCTGCGCAGCGGGCGTCTTCTCAAATGCCGCGACCAGGCTTTGCGCCAGCTCACGCGGGTTCTTTTTCAGCGCCTTGGCCAAGGGCATGGCCGCGGTGATGGCCAAGTCGCCGTGGCTGGCCTGGCGGGGCAACTCGAACGCCGCCTGGAGCGCCGCGCCGGGCGCCAGGGCAGCCAGGGTGGACTCCAGCGCCTGCAACAGCTCCTGCTTGGCTTGAATCATGCAGGGATTCTACGTTTCGGTCTTGTCGGCAGGCGCAGCGGCGCGGGTTTGCGCAAGGTTGGTGCCGCTGTTTGCGCGACCACAGCCCGGGCCAGCCGGCCACACTCGACGCCTACACCATGTCCAAAAATCCCACCGCCCCCCTGCCCACCCTGCCCGCACCGCTAGGCGGCCCGCCACTGCCGGCCCGGATCGGCAAGTACCGCGTGCTGGCCCGCCTGGGCGAGGGCGCGACGAGTGAGGTCTTTCTGGCCCACGACGACTTCAACCAGCGCGACGTGGCCATCAAGCGCGTGCGCCGGCTGGAAAGCCTGGACGCCAGCGACGGCCACTACCGCGACCATTTTTTCGCCGCCGAAGCCGCCCTGGTGGGCCGCTTGAACCACCCCAACGTGGTGCAGATCTTCGACGCCATTGACGACCCCGCAGAGCCCTACCTGGTGATGGAGTACGTGCCCGGCGTGACCCTGCGCCGCTACTGCCGGCCCGACACCCTGCTGCCGCTGGATCAGGTGGTGGAAATCGGCTTCAAGTGCGCCATGGCTTTGGGCTATGTCTTTCGCCAGGGGCTGATTCACCGCGACGTGAAGCCGGCCAACGTGTTGGCCATCACCCGCAACGAGCTGGTGGTGGACGTCAAGCTCAGCGACTTCGGCAGCGTGCTCAACCTGGAGTCCGACCGCACCCAGGTCTTTCGTGTCGGCTCGCTGGCCTACATGTCGCCTGAGCAGTTGAATGGCGACGCGCTCGACGCCCGGGCCGACATGTACGCTCTGGCTGCGGTGCTCTATCACCTGATCGCCGGGCGCGCGCCGTTTGACGCCGCGCGGCAGCCGGCGTTGATGCACCAGATCTACAACACCGCGCCGGCGCCGCTTGAAGGCCTGCGCGAAGGCGTGAGCTCGCGGCTGGCCGGCCTGATCAACCAGGCCCTGGCCAAGAAGCGCGAAGACCGGCCGGCGAATTGGGACGAATTCGCCCAGGCCCTGGCCGCGCTGGTGGCCAACGGCGACGTGCCGCGCGGCCCGCTGCAAGGCGTGCTCGATTCCGAACGCTTCAGCCTGCTGCGCAGCCTGGAGTTCTTTGCCGGCTTCGGCGACGTGGAGCTGTGGGAAGTGGTGCATCGCGCCAAGTGGCAGCGCTTCAGTTTCGGTGACGCGCTGTTCAGGAAGGGCAACACCGGCGACAGCTTTCACATCATTGCCCAGGGCCAGGTGGACGTGTTTCGCGACGGTGCGCGGGTGGCCCAGCTCGGCGCCGGCACCTCGGTGGGCGAGATGGCGTACCTGGCACCGAATGCCGAGCTGCGCGTGCACCAGGCCGATGTCATCGTGGCCCAGGCGGCGGCCACCGTTTCGTTCACGCCGCACACGCTGATGCAGCTCGGCCTGGGCACGCAGCGCTTGTTCGACGCCGCCTTCATCAAGGTGCTGGTGCGCCGGCTGCACGCCGCGCATGAAACCCTGGCGCACCCGCGGCGCATTCTTTAGCGCGCGGTGTCGGCGCTGGCGCGTGGCCTTGCGTTCAGGCCTTGCCGTGCCGGGTGCAACCTGCTGCAATCCGGCCCGGCTTTGGCCATCCGCACCAACCTTCCGGAGAGACAAACCATGAAGACCTTCATTTCAGCCGCGTTCATCGGCTTGAGCCTCATCGCCGGCAGCGCCCTGGCGGCCGAGCCCGGCAAGCAGCAAAGCAAGATGGGCGAGTGCAACCAAGACGCTGGCGAGAAAAAAGGCGACGAGCGCAAGGCTTTCATGAAGACCTGCCTGTCGGCCAAGAAGGGAACCCAGCAAGACAAGATGAAGACCTGCAACGCCGACGCCAAGGGCAAGACGGGCGACGCGCGCAAGACCTTCATGAAGGAATGCCTGAGCAAGTGAAGCGGCTGACGGCCACCAACCACGCACGACAAAAGCCCGGCATCGGCCGGGCTTTTTTCATGCGCCGGGGCTACTTGGCTCTGGGCGTTGCCAATAGCCGGCTTCGCCATAGGTGAGCTTGAGGAAGTCGATCCACAGGCGCACGCGCAGGGGCAGGTGCTTGCGCTGCGCAAACACCGCGTAGATGCCGTTGGGTGGTGCGGCAAAGTCTTCCAGCACGGCCACCAGGCGGCCCGCGGCGATGTCGTCTTCCACCTCCCAGGTGCTGCGCCAGGCCAGGCCCAGGCCCTGCACCGCCCAATCGTGCAATACCTCGCCGTCGCTGCAATCCAGCCGCCCGCCCGGGCGCATGTGGGTCACTTCACCTTCGACCCGGAAGGCCCAGCCGCGGCTCTGTCCGGCGTCGGATGAAAGCATCAGGCATTCATGCCGCACCAGCTCGCTGGGGTGGCTTGGCGTGCCGGCGCGCGCCAGGTAGGCCGGCGCGGCCACGCACAGGCGGCGGTTGTCGGCCAGGCGCAGGCTGACCAAGCGGCTGTCGGGCAGGTCGCCCACGCGCACGGCGCAATCGATGCCGTCGTTGACGATGTCCACCATGCGGTCGCTCAAGCTCAGCGACAGGCTCACTTCCGGGTGCTGGGCCAGAAACGCCGGCACCAGAGGAGCCACATGGCGGCGCCCGAAGCCGGCCGGTGCGGTGACCCGAACATGCCCGCTGGCCTTCAGGCCGCCAGCTGTGACATTGGCTTCAGCATTGGACAAGTCTGCAAGCAAGCGCTGGCAATCTTCAAGAAACGCTGTGCCTTCGTGGGTCAGCGTGATGCGCCGCGTGGTGCGCACAAAGAGCTTCACGCCCAGGCGCTCTTCCAGCGCATCAATGCGCCGGCCCACCACGGCCGGGGCCACGCCGTCTGCCAGCGCGGCGGCGGTCAGACTGCCGCGTGTGGCCACGGCCACGAACGACTCAATCTGCTTCAACTTGGGCATGTGCAAAGATTAAGCTTGCCAGCATAAGTGATCAACAATCATTCTCTGACTTTCACCGCGTCGCATGGCGGAAATACCCTGGTCTGTGCATGAAACGCAGCAATACAAAAGTTCAATGCGGCTTAATCATCTTCCCGGTATCGAATAAATTCGCACCATGAGCCTCACCACTTTGCCCATTCGCGCCGTGCTGTTCGACGCCTACGGCACGCTGTTCGATGTCTACAGCGTGGCAGCCCTGGCCGAAGAACTCTTTCCCGGCCACGGCCAGGCCTTGAGCCTGCTGTGGCGCGACAAGCAGATTGAATACACCCGGCTGGTGTCGATGGCCGGGCGCTACCAGCCGTTCTCGGCGCTCACCCGCCACGGCCTGCGTTTTGCGGCCCAGCGCCTGGGTCTGCGCCTGGACGACGGCGCCGAAGCGCGCTTGATGGCGCAGTACCAGCAGCTCAAGCCCTTTGCCGAAAACCGCGGCGTGCTGGAAGCGCTGGCGCAACGCGGCGTGCCCACCGGCGTGCTGAGCAATGGCGACCCCGACATGCTGGGCGCGGCGGTGGCCAGCGCCGGCTTCAGCGGCCTGCTGGGCCATGTGCTGAGCGTGCACGAATTGCAAAAATACAAGCCCGAGCCGGCGGTGTATGCGCTGGGGCCGCAAGCTTTGGGCGTGCCGGCGCGCGAGATTCTGTTCGTCAGCAGCAACGGCTGGGACGCCATTGGCGCCACCTGGTTTGGCTACACCACCTTGTGGGTCAACCGCGCCGGCTTGCCGCTCGACCCGCTGGGCACCGCACCCACGTACACCGGCAGCAGCCTGCGCGACGTGCTCGACTTCTTCTGATCCTTCTGGCCCCTCAGACCATTCCGCACCATGACCGAACGCACCACCCTGCACCACCTTCACGTCGCCACCGAACTGCAACGCTTCATCGACGAGCGCGTCCTGCCTGGCACCGGCATCAAGCCCGCCGCTTTTTGGCGCGGTTTCGATGCCATCGTGGCCGAGCTGGCACCGAAGAACTCGCAACTGCTGGCCGAGCGCGAGCGGCTGCAAGCCGAACTCGACCGCTGGCACCGTGCCCACCCCGGGCCGGTGACGCAGCGCGCGGCCTACCGTTCGTTCCTGCGCAAGATCGGCTACCTGGTGGCCGTGCCCGCGGCGGTGAAGGCCGGCAGCCGGCAAGTCGACCAGGAAATTGCCGTGCAGGCCGGCCCGCAGTTGGTGGTGCCCATCACCAACGCACGCTATGCGCTCAACGCCGCCAATGCGCGCTGGGGCTCGCTGTATGACGCGCTGTACGGCACCGATGTGCTGCCCGAAAGCGACGGCGCCACCAAGGCCGGCAGCTACAACCCGGTGCGCGGCGCCAAGGTGATCGAATACGCGCGCCATGTGCTCGACCGCTGCGCGCCGCTGCACGCCGGCTCGCATGTTGATTCATGCGGCTACCAGGTCAAAGGCGGCCAGCTCGTCGTGGCCCTCAGGGACGGGCGTCAGGTGGGCCTGGCCAAGCCGCAGCAATTCACCGGCTACCAGGGGCGCGCCAGCGCGCCGACATCGGTGCTGCTGCTGCACAACGGCTTGCATCTGGACATTCGCATCGACCGCAGCACCACCATCGGCGCGGCCGATGCGGCCGGTGTGAGCGACCTGGTGCTCGAAGCCGCGCTGACCACCATCCTCGACCTGGAAGA
>JAYUQE010000056.1:0-5646 GCA_043756905.1 Burkholderiales bacterium
CGGCCCAGGCCAGCGCCGTGTACACCACGGCCGCCGGCTGCGCGCCGGCCTTGCCGGTGCAAGAGCCTTCGGCCAACAACGCCTTCGTCGTCCCCGTGCCCAGCGGCGTCCCGGTGGCCGGTGCTGCGCAGGTGCGCTTCAACGCGCGCGGCCAGCCGGTGCCCAATGCGAACCAGGTGGTGCTGGTGGGCGTGTTCGCGCTCAACATCAGTCGTGAAACCGGCATCGTGCAATAGCCGATCGCGCCGATTGCGCCGGCCGCGCAGGCAGCGTGGCTTCACGCTCATCGACGTGCTGGTGCTGATCGTGTTGCTGGGCAGCACGGCGGGCTCGTTCATGCTGTTGTTCGGCCGCTTCTCGGCGCAAAGCGCGCAGGCCCTGCGCGACCGCCAGGCCTTGAGCGTGGCCCAAGCCCTGCTGGCCGAAGTGCGCAGCATGCCCTTCACTTACTGCGAGCCGAACAGCGCCAACGCCACCACCGCCGCCAATGCCGGTGCCTGCGCCGTGGTGGATGCGCTGGGCCCCGAGGCCGGTGAAACGCGCACCAACGCGGCCAACCGGTTTGATGGCGTCAGTGACTACCGCGGCTACGCCATGCCGGGCCCGGGCTGCGCGGGCATTTGCGATGCCGCCGGCACGTTGCTGAACCCGCCCGGCAGTGCGCTGGCGGGCTGCACGGCCAGTGTGGCCATGGCCGCGCAGGCGCTGCCCGGCATTGCCGCCAACGATGCGTTTGGCCGGCCGCAGGTGCTGCGCGTGGTGGTGACCGTGTTATGCCCGGCATCGGGCGGCATCGTGCTCGAAGGGCTGAAGGTGCGCCATGCGCCGAATCGCATCTAGCCTTCCAGATCACCCGGCGCGCGGCTTCACCTTGGTGGAGATGATCGTCTCCATCACCCTGCTCAGCCTGATGGCCATGGCCGCCGTGCCCATGTTGCGCATGCCGGTGGGCGCCTACCTGGAAGCACAGGCCCGCGTGGAAGTGAGCCGCGAGCTGGACACCGTGCAAACGCGCCTGAATGCCGACCTGGCCCGCGCCCTGCCCAACAGCGTGCGCCTGCGCAGCGTGGGTGCGCGGCAATTCCTGGAGTTCCTGGATGTGCGCGCCGAAGGCCGCCACCGCGCGGGTGCATCGGGCGCGGCGCAGCTGTGCCCGGCGGTGTGCGCCGCAGCCGGCAACAACGATTCACTTGAGCCGGCCTGCACCGAACGCTGCTTCACCACCCTGGGCCCGCTGGTGGGCGACGCGCCGCTGGTGGGCGCCGACTGGGTGGTGGTGAACCCGCTCAGCGCCACCGGCGCCGTGGGCAACCCCTACACCGGCGGCGCCACGGTGGTGGCCGCGGGCATCAAGAGCCGGCTGAATGCCCTGGCCACGGTGGCCGGTGGCCAGCGGCTGGACATCACGGCCAAGAACTTCGCCAGCGTGGCGGCTGGTGGCCATGTCTACATCGTTTCGGGCCCGGTCACCTACGAATGCAACCCGGCCACGCGGCTGCTCACGCGCCATGACGGCTATGCCATCAGCGCCGTGCAGCCGGTGGCGTTTGGCGCCGCGCAGAGTGCGCCGCTGGCCACCGGGGTGCTGGCCTGCACGTTTGCCTACACGCCGCTGGGCGCCAGCAGCCGCGGCGGCTTGGTGCAACTGAGCCTGCGCTTCTTGCGCATGCCTTCGGGCGGTGTGGTGCCGGAACTGACCGATCTGGTGCTCACGGCGCCGGTGCTGGAGCCATGATGCGTGCCGCCGCGCGCCAAGCCTGCCGAGCGCGCCAACGCGGTGTCTCGGGCGTGCTGGTGATCGCCGCGCTGGTGCTGCTGGGCAGCCTGAGCGCTTTTGGCGTGAGCTTGGTTGGCGGCATTCACAGCAGCCTGGCGCAAGAGATTTCACTGGCCCGGGCCGACCAGGCTGCGCAAGCCGGTGTCGAGTGGGCACGCCATCAAATCACGCGCACGCCGGTGGCGGTGTGCCCGGCGCTGCAAACCCTGGTGCTGCCCGCCACCCTGGCCAACCACCGCGCCACTGTGCGCTGCACGCTCAGCGGCACGCACACCGAGGCTGCGGCCACGCGGCGCACCTACCGGGTGACGGTCACCGCGTGCAATGCCGCCGTTTGCCCGGGCGCGGCAAATGGCGACTACGTGGAGCGCCAGGTCGTGGCTTGGGTCATTCGTTAAGCCACGCGCTCAACTGCCGATCACACCGCCATCCTTGCGCCGCACGGCCACCGTGGCCGAGCGCGGCCGCCCGCCGGGCTTGAAGTCGGGCCAGCGCGAGAACTTGCCGGGCTCGGCCGGGTCGCTGCGGTCGCTGGGCGTTTCACCGGGGTGCTGCACGTTGATGAACACGCTGCGCATGTCGGGTGTGAAGGTGGCGCCGGTGATCTCGCAATTCGGGGGGCCGGTGAGGAAGCGGCGGATCTCGCCTGTGGCCAGGTCGCAGCCCAGCATCTGGTTGTTGCCGATGCTGCGCAGCTCGCCCTTGTACATCTGGGTGGCGTGGGCGTCAGTCTGAATCCACAGCACGCCGCGTGCGTCGAGCACCAGGCCGTCGGGGCAGGCGAAGATGTCGCCCTTGACGTTGCCCTTTGCCTCTTGTCGTTCGTTAGCCGGGTCGCCGGCCAGCACCAGGTGGTTCCAGTCGAAGGCCAGGGCGTCGAAATCATTGCGCTCCTTCCAGCGGATCACGCCGCCCATCACGTTGTTGGCGCGCGGGTTGGCGGCGTCCACGCCGGGCATGTCCTTGGCGCCGCGCGCGCTGTTGTTGGTGAGGGTGCAGAACACCGTGAGGCTGGCCTGGTCGATGGCCAGCCATTCGGGCCGGTCCATCTTGGTGGCGCCAGCCAAGTCGCTGGCCTGGCGGCTCTTGATGACCACGTCGCCCTGGTCGGCAAAGCCGTTGTGGCCGGTCAGCGGGCCCTGGCCTTGCACCAGGGGCAGCCAGCGGCCGCTGCCGTCGGCATCGAAGCGCGCCACGTACAAGGTGCCGTGGTCGAGCAACTCGCGGTTGGCCGCGGCGCCGCCCGGCGCAATGCGGTCGCGGCTGATGAATTTGTAGATGTACTCGAAACGCGCGTCTTCACCGGAATAGACCACGGCGCGGTGGTCGCGCGTGGTCGCCACCCAGGCGCCTTCGTGCGCGGCGCGGCCCAGGGCGGTGCGCTTCACGGGTGTGCTGGCCGGGTCCATCGGGTCGATCTCGACCACCCAGCCGAAACGGTTGAACTCGTTCGGGTTCTTCGTCGCATCGAAGCGCGCGTCATGCTCGGGCCAGCGAAAGAACGCCGTCTTGCGCAGGCCCCAGCGCCGCTGGTGCGCGTCGGGCGTGTCACCGCCGCTGAAGTAGAAGGCGAAATTCTCTTCGCCGGAGAGATAAGTGCCCCAGGGCGTCATGCCGCTGGCGCAGTTGTTCAGCGTGCCCAGCACGGTGCGCCCGGCCGGGTCGGCCGCGGTGCGCATCAGGGCGTGGCCGGCGGCCGGGCCCTGCACGGTGAACGGCGTGTTGGCGGTGAAGCGGCGGGCGTAGCGGCTGGGCCGGGCCATCTGCCAGCGGCCGTCTTTCAGCTCCACTTCAATCACCGCCACGCCATGCGCGTTCTGGCACTTCAGCACCTTCTCGGCCGTCCAGGTCTTCATGCCGTCGGGGTGCAGCAGGCCGTCGTCGGGGTACTCATGGTTCATCACCAGCAAGCCGCGCGCGCTGCTGCCGCTCAAGGGGTAGAAGTGCAGGCCGTCGTGATGCATGCCCATCTGCACGGCCTGGTCGGCCGCGCTGTTGCTGGCGTCATCGCGCCAGGCCGGCATGGCCCCGGCGATGCCCACCGGCTCACCCCAGGCGGCCAACGCTTCGGCCACATAGCCTTCGGGCACCACCAGGGCATCACCCACGCCGGGCGGGATGGCCTTGAAGCCGAGTTTCGGCCCGGCGCCTTGCGCGGTGGCACAGCCGCCCGCGCCGGCCAGCAGTGGCGCGAACAACGCACCGGCCAGCACGCCCACGCTGCCTTGCAGCAGTTGCCGGCGTTCGGGCAACGAGACCTCGTGGATGCTGGCGTTAACGCTGGGGTTGGAGTCTTCCAGCTCGGTGAAGTCTTTGGCCATGTCGTCCCCTCGTTGTGATGGTCGGGTGGCTGTTCAGCCCAGCCGTGCGCGGTGCCGCGCCACCTGCGCCAGCACCTGCGCCGGCGCCGTGCCGCCCAGGGTGTTGCGCGCATTCAGCGAGCCGCGCGGCGTGAGCACGGCAAAAACATCTTCATCAATGGCGGCATGAAAGCCGCGCAGCGTGGCCAGCGGCAACGCGCTCAAGTCCACCTGCTGTTGCGAGGCCACGCGCACCGCATGGGCCACGGTTTCGTGTGCGTCGCGAAATGGCAGGCCCTTCTTCACCAGGTAGTCGGCCAGGTCGGTGGCGGTGGCGTGGCCCTTCATCACGGCGCGTTCCATGGCCTCGGGCTTGACGACGATGCCGGCCACCATCTCGGCCATGATGCGCAGCGTGTCGCGCAGCGTGTCCACCGTGTCGAACAGCGGCTCCTTGTCTTCCTGGTTGTCTTTGTTGTACGCCAGCGGCTGGCCCTTCATCAAGGTGATCAAACCCATCAGGTGGCCGACCACGCGGCCGGTCTTGCCGCGCGCCAGTTCGGCCACGTCGGGGTTGCGCTTCTGCGGCATGATCGACGAGCCGGTGCAGTAACGATCGGCCAGGTCGATGAAGCCGAAGTTCTGGCTCATCCACAGCACCAGCTCTTCGGCCAGGCGCGAGACATGCACCATGCAAATGGCGGCGAAGCTGGTGAATTCGATGGCGAAGTCGCGGTCGCTCACGGCATCGAGGCTGTTCTGGCACAGGCCTTCAAACTTCAGCGTGCGTGCGACACGCTCGCGATCCAGCGGGTAACTGGTGCCGGCCAGCGCCGCCGCACCCAGCGGCAACTGATTCGTTCTGGCCCGCACCTGGCTCAAGCGTTCAGCGTCGCGCGCAAACATCTCCACATAGGCCAGCAGGTGGTGCGCAAAGCTCACCGGCTGGGCCACCTGCAAGTGGGTGAAGCCGGGCATCACGGTGTGGGCATGTAGCGCGGCCAGTTCGACCAACGCGCGCTGCATGGCGGTGAGCAGCGGCGCCAGGGCGTCGATCTCGTCGCGCAGCCACAGCCGCACATCGGTGGCCACCTGGTCGTTGCGCGAGCGGCCGGTGTGCAGGCGCTTGCCGGCATCGCCCACCAGTTGGGTCAGCCGCGCTTCGATGTTCAGGTGCACGTCTTCCAGCTCGAACTTCCACTCGAAGCGGCCGGCTTCGATGTCGGCGCTGATCTGTGCCAGGCCGCGTTGAATGTCGGCCAGGTCTTGCGCGGCGATGATGCCCTGGTGCGCCAGCATTTCGGCGTGCGCCAGGCTGCCGGCAATGTCGGCGCGCCACAAGCGCTGGTCGAAGCTGACGCTGGCGGTGTAGCGCTTCACCAGTTCGCCCATGGGCTCGGTGAACAACGCTGACCAGGCTTGGGCTTTGTTCTCTAAGGGGTTGTCAGACATCGGCACAGGCGCAGGCGCGCCGCATCACGGGGCAAGGGGGCACGTATTATCGACACGCCCTCCTTGCATCACGGCCAAGCGCTTGAGCCAACGCCCCGACCCACTGGACCCCGACTT
>JAYUQE010000057.1:0-5620 GCA_043756905.1 Burkholderiales bacterium
CGCCCACCGAGGCCGAGATTGAGCTGGCCGAAGCGATCATCAAGCTGGTGCCCAGCGTCGAGCAGATTCGGCTGGTGAGTTCGGGCACCGAGGCCGGCATGAGTGCCATCCGCCTGGCCCGTGGCGCCACCGGCCGGGCCAAGCTGGTCAAGTTCGAAGGCTGTTACCACGGCCATGCCGACGCGCTGCTGGTCAAGGCCGGCTCCGGGCTGGCCACCTTTGGCCACCCCACCAGCGCGGGCGTGCCGCCTGAAGTGGTGCAGCACACCCTGGTGCTCGAGTACAACAACCTGGCCCAGCTTGAACAAGCCTTCGCCACCCAGGGCAGCGAGTTGGCCTGCGTGATCATCGAGCCGATTGCCGGCAACATGAACTTCGTGCGGGCCAGCCTGCCGTTCATGCGCCGGCTGCGCGAGTTGTGCACACAGCATGGTGCGTTGCTGGTCTTTGATGAAGTCATGACCGGCTTTCGCGTCGCCCTGGGCGGCGCGCAGAGCCTGTATGCGCAACACCTGCCCGGCTTCAGGCCCGACATCAGCGTCTTCGGCAAGGTCATCGGCGGGGGCATGCCCCTGGCCGCGTTTGGCGGTACGCGCGAAGTGATGAGCCTGCTGGCCCCGCTGGGCCCGGTGTACCAGGCCGGCACGCTCAGCGGCAACCCGGTGGCCACGGCCTGCGGCCTGGCCACGCTGCGCGAAGTGGGCCGGCCTGGGTTTTTTGCCGCCCTGGCGGCACGCACGCGCGAGTTGGCCCAAGGCCTGCAAGGCGTGGCACAAGAAGCCGGCGTGCCCTTTGTCAGCGAATGCGAAGGCGGCATGTTCGGCTTCTTTTTTGCCGAGACCTTGCCGCAGAACTATGGCCAGGTCATGGCCACTGACAAAGCGCGCTTCAACCGCTTCTTCCACGCCATGCTCGAACAAGGCGTGTACCTCGCACCGGCGCTGTACGAGGCGGGTTTTGTCAGCTCGGCGCACGGCGCGGCAGACATCGACCAGACCCTGCAGGCCGCGCGCCAGGCCTTGCGCGCCTGAGTGTCGCGCACCAGCCTTGCGCACCTGGGCGTTGCGCCGGCGCCATAGCTAGCGGCTCCATGCGCGTGACGCAATTCACGCCTGGCAGCAGGTGGTCCAAGTGCCAGAGTAGCCGCACCTACGATGACAGCGGGATCCGGTTCAAGCCTGAGCCGGATCGCTGACCCACTCACAGGAGAAAGCAATGCGTTTGATCCCCCAACTGGCCGCACTGGCGCTGGCCGGCACCACCGCCTGCGGCGCCTTCGCCCAGGCCACCGTCACCCCCGACGGCCAATGGCGTTCGGCCCTGAGCCTGGGTGCCAGCCTGTCTTCGGGCAACACCAAGTCGAACAACATCGCGTTTTCTGGCGACGCCGTCAAAGCCACGGCGCAAGACAAGCTGCGCCTCTATGGTGCCGCCTTGCGCGCCAGCAGCGGCGGCACGACCACCTCCGACCAGTTCCGCCTGGGCGGCCGCTACGACTACAACCTCAGCGCCGCGTACTTCGGCTACGGTGGCGTGGACTTCGAGCGCGACAAGGGCGCGAACCTGAACAGCCGCATCGCTTTGGGCGCCGGCCTGGGCTGGCATGTCATCAAGGATGCCAACACCACCTTCGACGTATTCGGTGGCGTGGCCCAGACGGCAGATCGCTTCGTGGCCGCCACGGTGATCGACGGCTTGTCACGCACGCGCTACAGCTACACCTCGCTGGTGCTGGGCGAGGAGTCCAACCATAAGCTGAACCCGACCATGACCTTCAGCCAGCGCATGACCTTGCTGCCCAACCTGAAGAACACCGGTGAGTTCCGCGCCATCTTCGACGCTGGCCTGGCCATGGCGGTGTCCAAGGGCATGAATGTCAACATCGGTTTCTCGCACCGCTACAACTCCGACCCCGGTGCCACCATCAAGAAGGGCGACACTCTGCTGACCACGGGCGTATCGGTCAAGTTCGACTGATTCAAGAGCTAAGCGCCTGCCCAAGCGCAGCGGGCGTTTGGATTGACCCGGCCGACGCCTGCGCGCAGCCGGGTTTTTTCATGCCCAGGCTCCTAGAATCGCGCCCCCATGCATCTACACATCCTCGGCATTTGCGGCACCTTCATGGGCGGGTTGGCCGCCCTGGCCCGCGAAGCCGGACACCGCGTCACCGGGTGCGATGCCAATGTCTACCCGCCCATGAGCGAGCAGTTGCGCGCGCTGGACATTGCGCTGATCGAAGGCTATGACGCGCAGCAAGTGGCGCTCAAGCCCGATGTTTTCGTGGTCGGCAATGCGCTGAGCCGCGGCAACCCGCTGGTCGAAGCCATCCTGAATGCTGGCGTGCCCTACACCAGCGGCCCGCAGTGGCTGGCCGAACAGGTACTGCCCGGGCGCCATGTGCTGGCCATTGCTGGCACGCACGGCAAGACCACAACCACCGCGATGCTGGCCTGGATGCTGCAAGCCGCCGGGCAACAGCCGGGCTTTCTGGTGGGCGGCGTGCCGCAGAACTTTGGCGTCTCGGCGCGGCTTGGCACGGGCCGTTGCTTCGTGATCGAGGCCGATGAATACGACACCGCGTTTTTCGACAAGCGCAGCAAGTTCGTTCACTACCGCGCCCGCACCACGGTGTTGAACAACCTGGAGTTCGACCACGCCGACATCTTTGTCGACCTGGCCGCCATCGAAACCCAGTTCCACCACCTGGTGCGCACCGTGCCTGCGAATGGACTGTTGGTGGTTAACGCGCGCGAAGAAGCCCTGGCCCGGGTGCTGGCGCGCGGCTGCTGGAGCCCGGTGCAGCGTTTCGGCGTGCGCAAGGAAGAGCCCGGCGCGCTGCGCGCGCGCGGCGAGCCGCACAGCTTTGACGTGCTGCGTGGCAGCCTGAAAGTGGGCCGGGTCGATTGGCAGCAGCTCGGCGAGCACAACCAGCTCAATGCCCTGGCCGCCATCGCCGCCGCCGAGCATGTGGGCGTGGCGCCGGCGCTGGCCTGTGAAGCGCTGGCCAGCTTCGAGGGCGTGCAGCGCCGCCTGCAATGGCTGGGGCAGGCCGCGGGCGTGAACGTGCACGACGACTTCGCCCACCACCCCACGGCACTGCGCACCACGGTCAACGGCCTGCGCCGCAAGGTGGGCACGGCGCGCATCCTGGCGGTGTTCGAGCCGCGCTGCAACACCATGAAGCTGGGCACCATGAAAGCCCAGTTGCCTTGGGCGTTGGAGGAGGCCGACCTGGCCTTGTGCCATGACGCCGGCCTGGGCTGGGACGCGGCCCAGGCGCTGGCACCCCTGGGCCCGCGCGCCCGCGTGGCGCACAGCGTTGACGAGCTGCTGGCCGCCGTGCTGGCCGCGGCGCACCCCGGCGACCACCTGCTGTGCATGAGCAATGGCGGCTTCGGCGGCTTGCCGGCCAGGCTGTTGGCTGCGCTGCGCGAGCGCGAGCGCGAGGCGGGGCATTGAACCGGCCGCTCACGCACGTTCTGTACCTGCACGGGTTTCGCTCCTCTCCGCAATCCACCAAGGCACGGCAGGTGGCGGCCTGGTTTGCCCGGCAGCGAGCGAACATCACCTGGGCCTGCCCGCAGCTGCCGCCCTCACCGCGCGCCGCGTTCGAGCTCATCCAGGCGCAACTGGCGCATTGGCCGCTTGAACACACGGCGCTCATCGGCAGCTCGCTGGGGGGTTTTTATGCCACGGCGGCGGCGCAGGCAACGGGCTGCCGCGCCGTGCTGCTGAACCCGGCGGTGGACCCGGCGCGCGACCTGGCCCGCCACATCGGCGAACACAGCTTGTTCCATTCACCGCAGGAGCGGTTCGAATTTCGCGCCGAATTCGTTGCCGAGCTGCGTGCCATCACGCCCGGCGAGTTGACTCACCCCGAACGTTATCTGGCGGTCATCGCCAAGGGTGACGAGGTGCTCGACTGGCGCGAGATGAGCGCGCGCTACGCCGGCTGCGAACAGCGGCTGATCGAAGGCAGCGACCACGGCCTGAGCGACTTCGAGCGCCACTTCCCCACCGTTCTTCACTTCCTGAACCTGCACACCATGAGACTGAAAAACAAGGTCGCCCTGATCACGGGTGCGGCGCAAGGCATCGGCGCGGCCACGGCGCGCAAGTTTGCGCAGGAAGGCGCGGCGGTGGCGGTGTGCGACTTGCGCGGGCCAGCCATCGACGCCGTGGTGAACGAGTGCCGCGCCATGGGCGCCCAGGCCGAAGGCTATGTGGTCGATGTGACCGATCGCGCCGCGGTCGACGCCACCGTGGCCGCGGTGAAACAGCGCTTCGGCCGCATCGACGTGCTGGTGAACAACGCCGGCATCACGCAAGACGCGCGCTTGCAGAAGATGAGCCTGGCGCAGTTCGATGCGGTGATCGATGTCAACCTGCGCGGCGTGTTCCACTGCGCGCAGGCGGTGCTGGACACCATGCTCGAACAAGGCAGCGGCGTCATCCTCAATGCCAGCAGCGTGGTCGGCATCTACGGCAACTATGGCCAGACCAACTACGCGGCCAGCAAGTTCGGCGTCATCGGCTTCACCAAGACCTGGAGCCGTGAACTCGGCCCCAAGGGCCTGCGCGTGAATGCCGTCGCGCCGGGCTTCGTGGCCACGCCGATCCTCGAAAGCCTGCCCGAAAAGCTGATGCAGAAGGTGATCGCACAAGTGCCGCTGCACCGCCTGGGCCGGCCCGAGGAGATCGCCAACGCCTACGCCTTCCTGGCCAGCGACGAGGCCAGCTACATCAACGGCGCGGTGCTCGAAGTCTCGGGCGGCATGTCGGTCTGAGCGCTCGACTCACGGCGCCTCAAGTCGGCGCCTGGCGGCCCGATATGACAGGCTCCCGTTGCCGAACTCGCGCCCGCCATGACACCTTGCAAACCCTGGTTTGGCCTGCTGCTGTGCGGCGTGTTGTGGAGCCAGGCTACCTGGGCCCAATCGGGCACGGGGCTCTTGCTGCCCACGCCGGGCGCCATGGCCACGCAGCTCGGCGCAACCGGCGACGCCGCCGTGGCGCCGCCCAACTGGACGGCCGAGGAACGCGATGCCCTGATCGCCGCCTGGGATCACACCGCCGGCAATGACGCCTATGTGCTGCGCGTGGCGCACTTCAGCGATGCTGACGCCGCACGCCGCGCCAGCGTGCTGAAGTGGAGCGACGCCAAGCGCATCGGCGCGCAAGAGCTGCGCATGCTGCGCGCCAACGGCGGCCTGGTCGATGTGCCCGTGGCCCTGCGCGTGGCGGCGGCCAACTTGTACGAGGCGGCCCAGCGCAGCCCCGTCGTCACGTGGTGTGATGCCGCGGGGCGCGCCCAGTGGAGCCTGCTCGAACTCATTTCGCGCGGCAAGGTGCAGCCGCCGCGCGACGCGCCTGACTTCGAGCGCCAGGCGCAGCGCTGGGTCGCCGAAGGCCTGCTGCCACCACCAGCCGAGCTGCTGGCTGACGCCGCGCACCGCGCGCGCGCCGCCCATTGGCGCGTGCGCAGCGTGGCCGATCTGGCCGCCGTGGCGCCGGAGCTGTCGCCCAGCGTTCGCTTCGGCAACCTGGGCACGCCGCTGCTGCAAGCCGTGTTGCGTAACGACATGGAACTGGCCCGCGCCCTGCTCGCACGCGGCGCCGA
>JAYUQE010000058.1:0-5602 GCA_043756905.1 Burkholderiales bacterium
TATGCCGAAATGTGCGTGGCACCGGCCGGCCAATGCCTGCCGGTGCCCAAGGGCTTGAACGACGTGCAGGCGGCGTCGTTGCCCGAGACCTTCTTCACCGTCTGGCAAAACGTCTTCGTCAATGCGCGTTTGGCCGCCGGTGAAACCTTGCTGATTCAAGGCGGGTCGAGTGGCATCGGCGTCACCGCCATCCACCTGGCTAAAGCGTTTGGTGCCAAGGTGATCGTCACCGCCGGCACGGATGAAAAGTGCGCGGCCTGCGTCGCCCAGGGTGCTGACCACGCCATCAACTACCGCACGCAAGACTTTGCGGCTGAAGTCAAACGTTTGACAGAAGGCCGTGGCGTGAATGTGGTGCTCGACATGGTGGGCGGCGACTACCTGCCGCGCGAAATTGACTGCCTGGCCGAAGATGGCCGGCTGGCCCTGATCGCCGTGCAAGGCGGCACCAAGGCCAGCATCGATGTGGGCACCGTGCTGCGCAAGCGCATTGCCATCATCGGCTCCACCTTGCGCATGCGTTCGGTGGCCTACAAGACCGAGCTGGCGCGCGAACTGCGCAGCAAGGTCTGGCCGTTGATCGAGTCCGGCCGCGTCAAGCCGGTGATCTACGCCGTGTTTGCCGCCAGCGATGCCGCCAAGGCGCATGCCTTGATGGAGTCGAGCACGCATGTGGGCAAGATCGTGCTGGATTGGAGCGCTTGATGGTTGGTGTGATCGCTACTCGGCGCAGGCTCGTCGCGGGCAATTGGAAGATGCACGGCAGCCATGCGGCGAATGCCGAGTTGCTGGCCGGCATGCTTGCCGCGGGCCCGTATGTCGCCGAGGTGGCGGTGTGCGTGCCGTTCCCGTACCTGAGTGAAGTGGCCGTCACGCTGGCCGGCAGCGATGTTCGCTGGGGTGCGCAAGATTGCTCGGCGCATGCCCAGGGCGCGTACACCGGTGAGGTGTCGGTGGCCATGCTGGCCGAATTTGGCTGCCGCTATGTGATCGTCGGCCACAGCGAGCGGCGGCAGTATCACGCCGAAAGCGACCAGCTTGTGGCCGACAAGGCCCAAGCGGCGCTGGCACGCGGCATCACGCCCATCGTGTGCGTGGGCGAAACCTTGGCCCAGCGCGAAGCGGGCGAAACCGAAAGCGTGGTCAAACGCCAGCTCTCGTCTGTGATCCACACCCTGGCGCATTGCGTGTCTGAGATGGTGGTGGCCTACGAGCCCGTGTGGGCCATCGGCACCGGCCGCACCGCCACGCCCGAGCAGGCCCAGGCCGTGCATGCCCTGCTGCGCGCCCAGTTGCGCGCCGCCACGCCACATGCGCCGCAAATGAAGATTCTTTACGGCGGCAGCGTCAAACCTGACAACGCCGCCACGCTGTTTGCGCAGGCCGACATCGACGGTGGCCTGATCGGCGGCGCCGCGCTCAAGGCGGCTGATTTCATTGCCGTGTGCCGCGCCGCGGCCTGAGCAAACCATTCCTGGAGTTCTTTCAACATGCAAATCTGGATGACCGTGGTGCTGGCTGCCCAACTGCTGGCCGCCTTGACGATGATTGGCCTGGTGCTCATACAGCACGGCAAGGGCGCTGACATGGGCGCTTCGTTCGGCAGCGGGGCTTCGGGCAGCCTGTTCGGCGCCACCGGCAGCGCCAACTTTCTGTCGCGGTCAACGGCCGTGTGCGCAGCGGTATTTTTCGTCTGCACCCTGGCGTTAGCCTTCATGTCCAACGCTGGGGTAGGCCGCGCCAGCAGCGGCGGTGGCAGCGTGCTTGATGCACCGGTGGCGGCCTCGGCCGCCGCGGTGATTCCTGGCCCGGCCAGCGCAGCGGCCATAGCCGTGCCGGCACCGGTTGCCGCCTCGGCCGCGCCCACTGCGGCGCCCGCAACGGGCGTGCCCGCACCGGTGCAGCCGGCGGCCTCGAAGTAAGCGTTGCAGGCTTGCGCTGGCTCAAGTTGCGCTTGTTTTTGCGGCTAGAATTTCCGGCTGTCCGGGGCCTCAACCTCATGGCTCTGCAGCGGTCTTGCAAAGCACGCCGACGTGGTGAAATTGGTAGACACGCTATCTTGAGGGGGTAGTGGCGAAAGCTGTGCGAGTTCGAGTCTCGCCGTCGGCACCAAAACATAGGAAATCGAATGCTCGCGTCTGGATTGCAGCGACCGTCTGCTGACCAACGCGGGTTTTTTTCGGCCCTCCATTCGTCACCCGCCGGCTTGGCCCTGCGCTGAAAACGCACCATGGATCTTCAACAGTATTTGCCAGTCATCCTGTTCATCCTCGTGGGGGTGGGCGTGGGCATCGTGCCGCAGGTGCTGGGTTACGTGATGGGCCCGAACCGGCCCGATGCGCAGAAAAACTCCCCCTACGAATGCGGCTTCGAAGCCTTTGAAGACGCGCGCATGAAGTTCGACGTTCGCTACTACCTGGTGGCGATTCTGTTCATCTTGTTCGATCTGGAAATTGCCTTTCTCTTTCCCTGGGCGGTGGCCTTGAGAGAGATCGGCCCCGCCGGCTTCTGGGCCATGATGATCTTCCTGGCCATCCTGGTGGTGGGCTTCATCTATGAATGGAAAAAGGGCGCCCTTGACTGGGAGTAAACATGGGTATTGAAGGCATTCTGAAAGAAGGCTTCACGACCACGTCGATCGACACGGTGATCAACTGGTCCAAGACCGGGTCGCTGTGGCCCCTGACCTTTGGTCTTGCTTGCTGCGCCGTGGAAATGATTCACGCCGGCGCTGCACGTTATGACATCGACCGCTTTGGCATGCTGTTTCGCCCCAGCCCGCGGCAGAGCGATTTGATGATCGTGGCCGGCACGCTTTGCAACAAGATGGCGCCGGCCCTGCGCAAGGTGTACGACCAGATGGCCGAGCCGCGTTGGGTGCTTTCAATGGGCTCCTGCGCCAACGGCGGTGGTTACTACCACTACAGCTATTCGGTGGTGCGCGGTTGTGACCGCATCGTGCCGGTCGACGTGTACGTGCCCGGTTGCCCGCCCACGGCCGAGGCTTTGCTGTACGGCATCTTGCAGTTGCAAAACAAGATCCGTCGCGACAACACCATTGCGCGCTGAAGATGAGCCTGTCCATCGATACCTTGCAAGCCGCGCTGCATGTCGCGTTGGGCGACGCTGTGCGCGAGTTGAAGGCCGAGCGTGGCGAACTCACGCTCACCGTGCCCGCCGGTCGCTACCTCGAAGTGGCGCTGCGTTTGCGTGACGACCCATTGTTGAAGTTCGAGCAACTGATGGACTTGTGCGGGGTCGATTACTCCAGCTACAAGAACATGGCCTGGGACGGGCTGCGCTACGGGGTGGTCAGCCACTTGCTGTCGCTCAGCCATAACTGGCGGCTGCGCGTGAAGGTCTTCGTGCCCGATGACGAGATGCCGGTTGTGCCTTCCGTGACCGACATCTGGAATTCGGCCAATTGGTTCGAGCGTGAAGCGTTCGACCTTTTCGGCATCATCTTCGAAGGCCACCTCGACCTGCGCCGCATCCTCACCGACTACGGTTTCATCGGCCACCCGATGCGCAAAGACTTCCCCACCCACGGGCATGTCGAAATGCGCTACGACGCCGAGACGAAGCGCGTGATCTACCAGCCGGTGACCATCGAACTGCGCGAGATCACGCCGCGCGTGGTGCGCGAAGAGCACTATGGCGGTTTGCACTGACCATGGCTGAAATCAAGAACTACACGCTCAATTTTGGTTGCGGCCGCGCGCGTTGCGCGCTTAACTTCGCTTGCGCGAAGTTAGCCTTCACCGAAGTTCAGCGCGCCCTGTGCCCCACCACCAGAGGTGCCCGTGGCTGAAATCAAGAACTACACGCTGAACTTTGGTCCCCAGCACCCCGCTGCGCACGGTGTGTTGCGCCTGGTGCTGGAGCTGGACGGCGAAGTCATCCAGCGCGCCGACCCGCACATCGGCCTGCTGCACCGCGCCACCGAAAAGCTGGCCGAGACCAAGACCTACATCCAGGCCCTGCCCTACATGGACAGGCTCGATTACGTCTCGATGATGTGCAACGAGCACGCCTACTGCCTGGCCATCGAGCGGCTGATGGGCATCGACGTGCCCGAACGCGCGCAGTACATCCGCGTCATGTTCAGCGAGATCACGCGCCTGCTCAACCACCTGTTATGGCTGGGCGCCCACGGCATCGACTGCGGCGCGATGAACATCCTCATCTACTGCTTCCGCGAGCGTGAAGACCTGTTCGACATGTACGAGGCGGTGTCAGGCGCGCGCATGCATGCCGCCTACTTCCGTCCCGGCGGCGTGTACCGCGACCTGCCCGACAGCATGGCGCAGTACCAGGCCTCCAAGGTGCGCAACGCGCGCAGCCTCAAGGCGCTGAACGACGAGCGCAGTGGCACCTTGCTCGATTTCATCGACGCCTTCACCCAGCGCTTCCCGGCGTATGTGGACGAATACGAAACCCTGCTCACCGACAACCGCATCTGGAAGCAGCGCACCGTGGGCATCGGCGTGGTCACGCCCGAGCGCGCCATGAACCTGGGCTTCAGTGGCCCGATGTTGCGCGGCAGCGGCATCGAATGGGATTTGCGCAAGAAGCAGCCCTACGAGGTTTATGCCCGCATGGATTTCGACGTTCCAGTGGGCACCCATGGCGACACGTATGACCGCTACCTGGTGCGCGTGGAAGAGATGCGCCAGTCCAACCGCATCATCAAGCAGTGCGTTGATTGGCTGCGCGCCAACCCAGGCCCGGTGATCACGGCCAACCACAAAGTGGCAGCACCCTCGCGGCTGGACATGAAAACCAACATGGAAGAGCTGATCCACCACTTCAAGCTCTTCACCGAAGGCTTTCATGTGCCCGAGGGCGAGGCCTACGCCGCGGTGGAACACCCCAAAGGCGAGTTCGGCATCTACATGGTCAGCGACGGCGCCAACAAGCCCTATCGCCTGAAGATCCGCGCACCGGGCTTCCCCCATCTGGCCGCGCTCGATGAAATGGCGCGCGGCCACATGATTGCCGACGCGGTGGCGGTGATCGGCACCATGGACATCGTGTTTGGCGAGATCGACCGATGATGCTTCCTGCAAGCACGCAAGCGCGTTTCGCACGCGAAGTGGCCAAGTACCCGGCGGATCAAAAGCAGTCGGCCGTGATGGCCTGCCTGGCCATCGTGCAGCACGAGCAAGGGCATGTCACGCCCGAGGCAGAAGCCGCGGTGGCGGCGTACCTCGGCATGGCGCCGATCGCCGTGCACGAGGTGACCACCTTCTACAACATGTACAACCAGCAGCCGGTGGGCAAGTTCAAGCTTAACGTTTGCACTAACTTGCCATGCCAGTTGCGCGACGGCGAAACGGCGCTGAACCACCTGTGCAGCAAGCTGCATGTGGAACCCTATGGCACCACGGCAGACGGCGTGTTCACCGTGCAGCCCAGCGAATGCCTGGGTGCTTGCGCCGATGCGCCGGTGATGTTGGTGAACGACCGCCAGATGCTCAGCTTCATGAGCAATGATCGGCTCGACGAGTTGCTTCAAGTGCTGCGCAACGAGGCGAGCAAGACATGACCGCGCTTGACCTTTCCCGCTTCCAGGCCAACGGCAACGAAACCTGCTTCCATG
>JAYUQE010000059.1:0-5597 GCA_043756905.1 Burkholderiales bacterium
CCACGTGCTCGACCTGGCTGCGCTGGGCCTGTGACGGGAGCGATGGCTTCGTAGCCACCGCCAGCGGCGCCAGGAGGGCGACAAGACGCAACGCCTGCCTCGGGCTGGCGCAAAAAAGCCCCGCACTGCCGGGCAGGCGAAAAGAGCCCGGCACTGCCCGGCGGACGAAAAAAGCCCGGCAGGGCCGGGCGGACGAAAAAAAGCCCGGCAGTGCCGGGCTGTGAGTCTGGTGGTTGGCGCCACCACTGCCGCTTTGCAGCGCCGGTGGTGGCGTTCCACAGTCTTTCAGGGCTTGTTGCCGGTCGGGAACGGCCAGGCCGCCGCCGAACTCAAAGCCGTCTTTGCAGGGGCCGCTGCAGGCGCAGCCGGGGTAGCAGGAGCGGCGGGCTTCTTGGCTGCCTTCTTTGCAGCCGGCCTCTTCGCCGCGGGCTTCTTGGCCGCAGTCTTCTTGGCCGCAGCCTTCTTTGCCGGAGCCGCCTTCTTCGCGGCCGGCTTCTTGGCCGCAGCCTTCTTCGCCGGTGCGGCCTTCTTTGCCGCAGCCTTCTTCGCCGGGGCCTTCTTTGCCGCAGCCTTCTTCGCCGGTGCAGCCTTCTTCGCGGCCGGCTTCTTGGCCGCAGCCTTCTTGGCCGGTGCGGCCTTCTTCGCGGCGGCCTTCTTGGCCGGAGCTTTCTTCGCAGTTGCCATAACGATCTCCTTGATCAAGTTGCAAAGAGCACCGCACTGCTCGATACAGTGCGGCGATTCAGTGCCCGTTGGTCTGCTTCGTCACCCCAAGGGGTTTCTCGGCGGTTGCCTCGGTGCGCTGAATGGGGTGAAGTGCCTGCCGACATCTTTTGATGTTCTTTTGACACTTCGATTCGGGCTGCCATACCTGGGTTGTTGTTAACGTTCGGGGTACGGCAGTTCAATCCCAGGACAACGCGCCACCGGTCTGGTATTCGATGACGCGCGTTTCAAAAAAATTTCTCTCCTTCTTCAAATCAATCATTTCGCTCATCCACGGGAACGGGTTCTCTTCATTCGGGAACAGCGCTTCCAGCCCGATCTGCGTGGCCCGACGGTTGGCGATGTAGCGCAGGTAGCCTTTGAACATGGAGGCGTTCAAACCCAGCACGCCGCGCGGCATGGTGTCTTCGGCGTAGCGGTATTCCAAGGCCACGGCGTGTTCAAACAAGGCCTTGATCTCGGCTTTGAACGCCGGCGTCCAGAGGTGGGGGTTTTCGGCCTTGATCTGGTTGATGACGTCGATGCCAAAGTTGCAGTGCATGGACTCGTCGCGCAGGATGTACTGGTACTGCTCGGCCGCGCCGGTCATCTTGTTTTGCCGGCCCAGCGCGAGGATCTGCGTGAACCCGACGTAGAAGAACAGGCCTTCCATCAGGCAGGCAAAGACGATCAGGCTCTTGAGCAGGGTCTGGTCGTTCTCTGGCGTGCCGGTCTTGAAGTGCGGGTCGCTGATCGCTTCGATGAAAGGGATGAGGAACTCGTCTTTGTCGCGGATCGACGCCACCTCGTGGTAGGCATTGAAGATCTCGCTTTCATCCAGGCCCAACGATTCGACGATGTACTGGTAGGCGTGCGTGTGGATGGCCTCTTCAAAGGCCTGGCGCAGCAGGAACTGCCGGCATTCGGGCGCCGTGATGTGGCGGTAGGTGCCCAGCACGATGTTGTTGGCCGCCAATGAATCGGCAGTGACGAAAAAACCCAGGTTGCGCTTGATCAGGCGGCGCTCGTCTTCGGTCAGACCGTTCGGATCTTTCCATGTGGCGATGTCGCGCGACATGTTGATCTCTTGCGGCATCCAGTGGTTGGAGCAGGTGGCCAGGTACTTTTCCCAAGCCCACTTGTACTTGAACGGCACCAGTTGGTTCACATCGGTCTGGCCGTTGATGATGCGTTTGTCTGCGGCGCTGACGCGGCGTGCCGGGTCCGGCTTGGCCGCCTGGGCCATCTGGGCCAACGGTGGCGCTGGGCGCGCCGTGACGGTGTTGCCAACGGTCTGCGGCTGGACAGCGGTGACGCCAGGCATGTGGGCCGCGCTGCGCGGTGACGCTTGCACCGCCTGCACATCGCGCTTTGGCGCGGAGGTGGCGGCGAGAATTGAATTCGTCGGCGTACTGCGAACTTCGTCTTCCCAAACAAGCATGTGTTTCACGTCCTGTGGCGTTGAATTATCCGAGCGATGCGCGCGAACACCAAGCAATACAACGCGCGGCTCAACACTTGAAAGCGATGTTGTTGCACAGACGCATCGTCCAAGCTGTTGCCGCAGCCTTGCATGCGCCGCGGGCACCAAACATCTTCGTGCATAGGCGCATGGCTGGGGCGCAGTACATCACTGGCAGGCCTCGCAGTCCGGGTTGTCGATGGCGCAGAACTTCACGTCACTGCCGGGCAGGTCAACCGCGGCCACACCACCACCGGAAGCCAGCGCGCCTTGCGAGGTGACGGCGTTCATCGCCCCGGCATGCACGGTGGACTTTTCGGCGTGCGTGGCTCCCATGGTGCGCAGATAGTAGGTGGTCTTCAGGCCGCGCAGCCAGGCCAGGCGGTAGGTTTCATCGAGCTTCTTGCCCGAGGCACCGGCCATGTAGATGTTGAGCGACTGCGCCTGGTCGATCCACTTCTGGCGCCTTGCACCGGCCTCGACCAGCCAGCGCGGCTCGACCTCGAAGGCCGTGGCGTACAGGCTCTTCAATTCGGGCGGCACGCGATCGATCGGGCGCAGCGAACCATCGAAGTGCTTCAGGTCCATGATCATCACGTCGTCCCACAAGCCCAGGCGCTTCAGGTCGCGCACCAGGTACTCGTTGATGACGGTGAATTCGCCCGACAGGTTGCTCTTGACCGACAGGTTGCCGAAGCAGGGCTCGATCGACGCATCGACGCCGATGATGTTGGAGATGGTGGCCGTGGGGGCGATGGCCACGCAGTTGCTGTTGCGCATGCCATGCAGCTTGATGCGCTCGCGCAGGCCTGTCCAGTCCATGCTCACCGAGCGGTCGACCTCGACATGGCCGCCACGCTCGCGCTCCAGTAATTCGAGTGAATCGATGGGCAGCACGCCGCGCTCCCACAGCGAACCGCGGTAGCTCGAATAGCGCCCGCGCTCTTCGGCCAGCTCGGTGCTGGCCCAGTAAGCGTGGTAGCACACGGCTTCCATGGAACGATCGGCGAACGCCACCGCCGCGTCGCTGGCGTAGGGCGTGCGCAGTTGGTACAGGCAATCCTGAAAACCCATGATGCCCAGCCCAACGGGGCGGTGGCGCAGGTTGGAGTCGCGCGCCTTCTTCACCGCGTAGTAGTTGATGTCGATGACGTTGTCCAGCATGCGCATCGCCGTGGCCACCGTGGCCTTGAGCTTGACTTGATCGATCTGGCCGTCTTTCAAATGCCGCACCAGGTTCACCGAGCCCAGGTTGCAGACCGCGATTTCGCTGTCGCTGGTGTTCAGCGTGATCTCGGTGCACAGGTTGCTGGAATGCACCACACCCACGTGCTGCTGCGGGCTGCGCACGTTGCAAGCGTCTTTGAACGTGATCCAGGGGTGGCCGGTCTCGAACAGCATCGACAGCATCTTGCGCCACAGGTCCTTGGCCGGCATGCGCCGGAAGTGCTTCAATTCGCCGCGATCCACCTGCGCTTCATAAGCCACGTAGGCGCGTTCGAATTCGCTGCCGAACTTGTCGTGCAGATCGGGGCAGTTGCTGGGCGAGAACAGCGTCCACTGGCCGTCGTCCATCACCCGCTTCATGAACAGGTCGGGGATCCAGTTAGCGGTGTTCATGTCGTGGGTGCGACGGCGGTCGTCACCCGTGTTCTTGCGCAGCTCCAGAAATTCTTCGATGTCGAGGTGCCAGCTTTCAAGGTAGGCGCAGACCGCACCCTTGCGCTTGCCGCCTTGGTTAACAGCCACGGCCGTGTCGTTCACCACCTTGAGGAACGGCACCACGCCCTGGCTCTTGCCGTTGGTGCCCTTGATGTAGCTGCCCAGGGCGCGCACGCGCGTCCAGTCGTTACCCAGGCCGCCGGCGTATTTGGACAGCAGCGCGTTTTCCTTCAGCGCTTCGTAGATGCCATCGAGATCGTCGGCCACGGTGGTGAGGTAGCAGCTCGATAGCTGCGAGCGCCGCGTGCCGCTGTTGAACAGCGTGGGCGTGCTGCTCATGAAATCGAAGCTGGACAGCACGTTGTAGAACTCGATGGCACGCGCTTCGCGGTCGATCTCGCCCAGCGACAGGCCCATGGCCACGCGCATGAAGAAGGCCTGCGGCATTTCAATGCGCTGCTCTTCAATGTGCAGGAAGTAGCGGTCGTACAGGGTCTGCAGGCCGAGGTAGTCGAACTGCAAGTCGCGCTCGGGCTTGATCGCCGCGCCCAGCCGCGCCAGGTCGAACTGCTGCATGCGTTCGTCGAGCAACTCGCCCTTCACGCCCTGGCGGATGTAGCCGGGGAAGTACTCGGCGTAGCGCTCGCTCATCTGCGCCTGGGTGACTTCACCACCCAGAATTTCGCGGCGGATGGTGTGCAGCAACAACCGCGCCGTGGCGCGCGAGTAGGCCGGGTCTTTCTCGATGTGTGTGCGCGCGGCCAGGATCGCCGCCTTGTAGACCTCGGCCAGTGGCACGCCGTCATACAGGTTGCGGCGCGTCTCGGCCAGGATGGGTTCGGCCCGCACTTCGCTGCCCAGCCCCGCGCAGGCCGATTCCACCAAGGCGTGCAGCGCGGCCATGTCCAGCGGAGCGCGCTGGCCGGTGTCATCGGTCACGTTCAAGGCGGCCACTTTGGGCACGGTGGCCTGCTTCTCGCGAGCGCGTTCCTGGGTGCGGCGTTCTCGGTACAGCACGTAGGCGCGCGCCACTTCATGGTGGCTGCCGCGCATCAGGCCAAGTTCAACCTGGTCTTGCACGTCTTCGATGTGGAACGTGCCGCCGCCCGGGCGTGAACGCAGCAGCGCGCGCACCACGGCTTCGGTGAGCACATCGACCGTTTCGCGCACGCTGGCCGACGCGGCACCCTGGGTGCCGTGAACAGCGAGAAAGGCCTTCATCAAAGCCACTGCAATCTTGCTCGGCTCGAACGCCACCACGGCGCCATTGCGGCGAATGATTTGATAGCCCGCGTAAGCGGTGCTTGGTGCCAGCGCAGGCGTTGACGACTGCGCTGGCATTGACATCTGTACGGCCAGGGTGGCGACAGCTTGCATGGAGTCCCCTAGAAATTTGCAATGGTGTGATCTTGAGTGCCCGGGCCGCTGCGCGGCGGGTGCCCCGGCTGCCGTGCTGTCACGCCCGTGGCCTGGGGGCCACGCTGCATTCAGCACTTGTTCTGTATCAGTTCGCTTCGCGTTGCGCGGTTCTGGCGCCGCTCAAGCCGTGTCTAAAAAACGGGTCAGTTGACGCTCATTGACGTTGCAGGCCAGACCGCACGGCTTGTTCAGCAAAACGCGAGAACACACTATATCTGGGGTTGCTATGGGCAGCAAGCCACTACAGCTAGCGTTGTCGCATTTGGTTACAACCTGACAGGAATGTCCTGTGCAAGCCGCAGTTGGGTCGCATTGGGGTTGACGCCGAAGTGCTTGCTGTGCAAGCCGC
>JAYUQE010000060.1:0-5589 GCA_043756905.1 Burkholderiales bacterium
AACGCAGCCTGTTCGCCGAAGCCGAAAAGCAGCTTGCGCGCATCGGCATGGCCGCGCAGATGAACGAGCTGGCCGGCAACCTGGCACTGGGCCCGCAGCGCTTGATGGAAATCGCCCGCGCGCTGTGCACCGACCCGGCGCTGCTGTTGCTCGACGAGCCCGCCGCCGGCCTGCGCCACCTGGAAAAGCAGGCCCTGGGCGCGGTGCTGCGCCAGCTCAAGGTGGAAGGCATGAGCCTGCTGCTGGTGGAACACGACATGGACTTCGTGATGGGCCTGACCGACCGCATCGTGGTCATGGAATTCGGCACCTTGTTGATGGCGGGCACGCCGGCCGAAGTGCAGGCCAGCCCGGCGGTGCGCGCCGCCTACCTCGGCACCGAGCATTGAGCATGAGCCTGCCCGGCCGCCCGAAAGGTGAATACCGCAGTGCGCAGCACGAAGGTTGCCTGATGAACCAAGCCCTGCTGCAAGTGACTGACCTGCACGCCGGCTACGGCCGCGCCGAGGTGCTGACGGGCCTGAACTTCAATCTGCAAAAGGGCCAGGTGGTGACCATCATCGGCCCCAACGGCGCCGGCAAGAGCACCCTGTTGAACGCGCTGATGGGCGTGCTGCCGGCGCGCGGCCGGCTGGTCTTTGATGGCCAGAACCTGGCCGCCATGACGCTCGAAGAACGGGTGATGTTCGGCCTGGCCCTGGTGCCCGAGAAGCGTGAACTGTTTGCCACCATGTCGGTACGAGACAACCTCATCCTGGGTGGCTACCGCGCCATGAAGCTGCGCGTGCCGCACTGGCAGCGCGAAATCGAGCGCGTGTTCGAACTCTTCCCGCGCCTGCACGAGCGCCGCGCGCAACTGGCAGGCACGCTGTCAGGCGGCGAGCGGCAAATGCTGGCGCTGGGCCGGGCCCTGATGTCGGCGCCCAAGCTGTTGCTGCTCGATGAACCCAGCCTGGGCCTGGCGCCGCTGGTGGTGCGCGAAATCTTCCGCACCATCCGCCGGCTGCGCGAGCAAGGCATCAGCATCTTGCTGATCGAACAAAACGCCCGCGCCGCACTTGAAGTGGCCGACCACGGCTACGTGCTCGAAACCGGCGCCTTCGCCCTGCAAGGCCCGGCCGAAAAACTGGCGGGCGATGCGCGGGTGATCGAAACCTACCTCGGCACGAAAGCCAAAGTGTCGTGACGAACCAAGACTCTGACAGTCTCACGCGGGTAGCTGCCACTTGGTCTGTGCCCGCCGTCGAGGCGCTGCTCATCCCTAACGCAAGCGGTAACTTACAACGCTGCACACTGGCCGGCGGCAACGCCGCCGCGCCCACCCGGGTCGCGCTCATCTGCGACGGCGGCAACCCGATGCACGCCAAGGACCCGATTCAACGCAAGCCGCTCGACGCTGGCGGCCCGCGCGCAGGGCGGCTGCGCGCGGTGCGGGCGCAGGAAGGCACATGAACGCCCGCCCGCCCCTGGCCCCACCCGTTCCGGCCGCTGCGCCGCGGTTGTCGTTCGGGCCGCTGCAAGGCATCGTGGGCTTTCACATTGCGCGCGCCGCCGTCACCACGTTTGCGCTGTTTGAAGTGCACATCGGCAAGCCGCTGCAGTTGCGCAAGGTGGAGTTTTCGCTGTTGATGCTGCTGCACGCCAACACCGCCCTGGCGCCCAAGCACCTGGCCCGCGCGCTGGCGATGACCGCGCCAAACCTCACCTTGCTGCTTGACCGCATGCAGGCGCGCGGCCTGATCAAACGCGAACGCAACCCCGCCGACGGCCGCTCGCAGCATGTGGGCCTCACCGAAAAGGGGCGCAAACTCACTGCGCAGGCCGCCGCCGCGGCCGAACCGATGGAGCGCAAACTGCTCGCCCACCTCAGCCGCGCCGAGCACGCCATGCTGATCGAGCTGCTCGACAAGCTCGCCGATCCCCCTGCCCAGGAACGCCCATGACCCGCGCCTACGGCCCCACGCTTGACCTGCTGCAGCTGGTACGCAGCCAACTGCCGCTGGACGATGGCGAAGATTTTGCCAATGCACAGCGCGGTCGTCTCGGCAGCATCGACGAAGCCGAAATCATCCGCCCCGATGGCCACGTGGTGTGGAGCCAGCGTGCCTACCGCTTCCTGGATGACGAACAGGCGCCCGACACCGTACACCCCGGCCTGTGGCGGCAGGCGCGGCTGAACCGTATTCACGGCCTGTTTCAGGTCACGCCGCGCATCTACCAGGTGCGCGGGCTGGACATTGCCAACATCACCTTCATCGAAGGCGATGCCGGGTTGATCGCGCTCGATGCCCTCACCTGCCCCGCCACCGCGGCCGCCGCGCTGGCGCTGTACCGCCAGCACCGCGACCCGCAGGGCCAGCGCAAGTTGCACACGGTGATGTACAGCCACAGCCACAGCGACCATTTCGGCGGCGTGGCCGGGCTGGTTTCGCAGGCGCAGGTGGATGCGGGCGAGGTGCAGGTCATCGCCCCGGCCGGTTTCATGCACCACGCCGTGGCCGAGAACGTCATTGCTGGCGTAGCCATGGCGCGGCGCTCGCAATTTCAGTTTGGCCATACCTTGCCCAAGGGGCCGGCGGGGCAGGTGGATGTCGGCCTGGGCAAGACCTTGCCGATCGGCGCGCCCAGCCTGATCGCGCCCACGCTGAGCATCGAGCGCGAACATGAAGTGCATGTCATTGACGGCATCGAGATTGAATTCCAGCTCACGCCCGAGACCGAAGCGCCTGCGGAAATGCACTTCTTCTTCCCCGGCGAGCACGCGCTGAACCTGGCCGAAAACGCCACCCACAACCTGCACAACCTGTGCCCCTTGCGCGGTGCGGCGGTGCGCGATGCGCTGGCCTGGAGCAAGTACCTGCACGTGGCGCTGCACCGCTATGGCCCGCGCAGCGATGTGGTGTTGGCCCAGCACCACTGGCCCACCTGGGGCAACGCCGCGGTGCGCCGTTTTTTGAGTGAACAGCGCGACCTGTACCGCGTGCTGCACGACCAGACCGTGCGCCTGATGAGCCACGGCCTGAAGCCGGCGGAAATTGCCGAAGGGTTAACGTTACCGGTGAGCTTGCAACAGCGCTGGCATGCGCGCGGCTATTACGGCACGGTGTCGCACAACGTCAAGGCCATCTACCAGCGCTATTTGAGCTGGTACGACGCGCACCCGGCCAACCTGCATGCCCTGCCGCCGGTGGCCGCGGCGCAAAAGTACGTGGCCTACATGGGCGGCATGGCCGCGCTGCTTGAACGCGCGCAGGCCGACTTCGAGCGCGGCGAATACCGCTGGGTGGCCGAGGTGATGAAGCATGCCGTCTACGCGCACCCCGACCATGCGCCGGCACGCGAACTGGCTGCGCGCGCCCTGGAGCAAATGGGCTACCAGGCCGAAAGCGCCACCTGGCGCAACGCCTTTTTGCTGGGCGCGCACGAATACCGCAACGGCCCGCCGCGCCTGCCCAAGGGCCCGGCCGGCCTGGCCTTGCTGCCGGCGCTGAGCAACGAGCTGCTGTTCGACGCGCTGGCCGTGCGCCTGAATGCACCCAAGGCCGGCGCGCAGGCGTTCAGCATGGCCTGGCATTTCAGCGACAGCGGCGAGCACTGGCTGCTGGAGCTTTCCAACGGCGCGCTGAGCAGCCTGCGCATGGCGCAACCGCCGAGCGCCGATGTGGCACTGGTGCTCACCCGCGCCACCTTCGAAGCCCTGCTGCAACAGCGCCTGGCGCCGCTGCAGGCCATGGCCGAGGGCCAGCTACAGGTCAGCGGCGAGCGGCCGTTGGTGGCACTGTTTTTCAGTCTGCTCGACCGTTTTGCGGGCAGCTTCCCGGTGGTCGATGCCGCGCCCTGGCCGGCTTGAAGCAAGGCGCCTGTCATGCCCGACGCCGTCCCAGCACCGCATTGGCCCGAGACACCCAAGCGCCCACCCGGCGCGCCGAACATCCTGCTGATCCTGTTCGACGATGTGGGGTTCTCTGACTTCGGCTGCTATGGCTCGCCGATCCACACGCCGCACATCGACGCCTTGTCCGCTCAAGGCCTGCGTTATACGGGCTTTCACACCACGGCCATGTGCTCCACCACGCGCGCGGCGCTGCTCACCGGGCGCAACCACCATGCCGTGGGCATGGGCTGCCTGGCCAATTTCGATTCAGGTTACCCCGGCTACCGCGGCAAGATCAGCCGCGAAGCCGGCACCCTGGCTGAAGTGCTGCGCCCGCACGGTTGGCGCAACACCATGGTGGGCAAATGGCATGTCACGCCCTTGAGCGAAGGCGGGCCCGCAGGCCCCTATGACGGCTGGCCGCTGGGCCGCGGCTTTGACCGCTTCTACGGCTTCATGGACGCCGAGACTGACCAGTACGCGCCCGAGCTGGTGCGCGACAACACGGCCATCGAAGCGCCGGGCACGTTTGAGTCGGGCTACCACCTGAGCGTTGATCTGGTGACTCAATCCATTCGTTATCTTTCAGAACACCAGGCCACGGCACCCGATGCGCCGTTCCTGCACTGGCTGGCTTTCGGCGCCTGCCACGCGCCGCACCAGGCACCGCGCGAATTGATCTTGAAGTACGACGCGGTCTTTGCGCGCGGCTGGGATATGGAACGCAACGAGCGCCTGGCGCGGCAAATCGAACTGGGCATCGTCCCCGCTGGCACCACCCTGCCGCCGCGCAACGACGGCGTGAAAGTCTGGGCCGACTTGAGCGCCGATGAGCAACGCCTGTTCACCCGGCTGCAAGCCGCCTACGCCGCGACGCTGGAACATGCCGACGCGCAAATCGGCCGCCTGATGGCGAATTTGCACGCCAGCGGCATGGCTGATGACACCTTGGTGCTGGTGCTCAGTGACAACGGTGCCAGCCAGGAAGGCGGGCCGTTGGGCATGGTCAATGCCATGGGGCCGTACAACTTCAGGCCGGAAGACCTGGCCGAGAAGCTGCGCCGGATCGACGACATCGGCGGGCCCGACACGCACAGCAACTTCCCTTTGGGCTGGGCCATGGCGGCCAACACGCCGCTCAAGCGCTACAAGCAAAACACCCACGGCGGCGGCATTCGCGATCCGCTGGTGCTGAGCTGGCCGAGGGGTGTTACGGCGCGTGGCGAACTGCGCCACGGCTTTTGCCATGCGCGCGACCTGGCGCCCACGCTGTTGCAGCTGTGCGGGGTGCAGCCGCCCGATCACATCAACGGCGTGGGGCAGTTGCCCATCAGCGGCGAGAGCTTTGCCGCCAGCTTGTCATCTGCAAACACGCCCATGCGTGCGACACCCCAACTGTTTGAGATGTTCGGCCACCGTGGCATTTGGCACGAAGGTTGGAAGGCCGTGGCCTTTCACCCCATCGGCACGCCGTTCGAGGCCGACCGCTGGGAGCTTTACCACCTGGAGCAAGACTTCTCCGAGAACCACAACCTGGCCGCGCAAGAGCCCGAGCGCCTGCAACGTTTGAAAGAACTTTGGTGGCAGGAAGCGCAAGGCAACCAGGTGCTGCCGCTGGATGACCGCTTCGGCCCGCGTTTTGCCGAAAACGCCCGCCGCACGCAAGGCGCGCGTTCGCAGTTTGTGTTCCACGCCGGCATGGGCCACCTGCCCAG
>JAYUQE010000061.1:0-16228 GCA_043756905.1 Burkholderiales bacterium
TCGTTGATGACCTGCTTGCTGCGTTGCACCGACAGCGGCGCGTTGGCCAGGATCGTGCGCGCCAGCGCCTTGGCCTGCGCCAGGGCCTGGCCAGGCTCGACCAGGCGGTTGATCAGCCCATAACGATCCAGACGTTCAGCCGACACATGCTCGCCCGTAAGCGCCATTTCCATGGCGATGCGCTGCGGAATGTTGCGCGGCAGGCGCAGCAGGCCGCCGGCCGCGGCCATCAAGCCACGCTTGGCTTCGGGCAAGCCGAACACGGCGTTGCGCGCGGCCACCAGCAGGTCGCAGGCCAGCACGGCCTCGAAGCCGCCGGCCAGCGCGTAGCCTTCCACGGCAGCGATCAGCGGCTTCTTGGGCGGGTTGTTGACGATGCCCAGGATGCCCCGGCCTTCCACCCGCGTGACTTCGCCGGCGGCAAAGGCTTTCAGATCCATGCCGGTGCAGAAGTTGCCCCCGGCGCCGGTGAGGATGGCGATGCGCAAGTCGGCGCGGCGCTCCATCTCGTCAACCGCTTCGCACACGCCGTGCGACACCGCGCGGTTGATGGCGTTCCTCACCAGCGGGCGGTTGATGGTGATGATCACCAGGCCGTCGTCATGCTCGACCAAGACTTCTTCGGTCATGTCCTGTCCTTGTGGCGGTCAGGCTGCGCCGTGCAGCGCCAGCAAGCGCTCCATGGCATCGAGGTATTCGGTTTGTAAACGCACCATCTCAGCCTTCACCGTGGTCTCGCCTTGCAGGCTGCCCACCGATTGCCCGGCCGGAAAGGAATACAGATCGGCACGCTGCGCGCGCACCACGCGCGCATGGGCCTCGTTGTAAAGAATGCCTTGCAGCGGTGTGGGCAAATAGGCCGGCGCGCCGGGTGCTTCCCAGGCTTCAGACAGCTTGCTTTTGAGCATGCGCACCGGCTTGCCCGTGCGGGCACGGCGGCGCACGGCGTCTTCGGCGCGGGCTTTGAACAGCACCTCGCGCTCGAACGGTTCCAGCTCGCTCTCAATCGTGCCCAGCCACAGCGTGCCGCACCACACGCCCTGCGCGCCCAGCGCCAGCGCCGCGGCCACCTGGCTGCCGTGGGTGATGCCGCCAGCAGCCAGCACGGCCACGCCAGGGCCGCAAACGCGCACCACTTCGGGCACCAGCACCAGGGTGGCGATGTCGCCGGTGTGGCCGCCGGCTTCGGTGCCCTGGGCAATGATCACTTCCACGCCCGCGGCGCGTTGCTTCACGGCATGTTGCGGCTTGCCGCACAGCGCACCGATCACGATGCCACGTTCACGCAATTGCGCCACCACGTCAGGCGGCGGCGCGCCCAGGGCGCTGACCACCATGCGCACCTGCGGGTGCTGCAAGGCCACCTGCACCAGGCGGCGCGCGCCGGTGGGCGTCATGCCGCCACGGCCGCGGGCAATGTCTTCGTGGACACGCTCGCGTTCATGCGCGGGCAACTCGGGCACGCCTTCACTGGCCAGGATGCCGTTGATGAAATCGCGCTGCGCCTGCGGGATCAAACCGGCCAGGTCGTCGATCGACGCTTCAGCCTGCGCGTCATAGGTGGTGGGAATGATCACGTCCACGCCATAGGGCCGGCCGTTCACATGCTCGTCGATCCAGCGCAGCTCGGCTTCAAGCTGCTCGGGGCTCACGGTGGAAGCGCCCAGCACGCCGAAGCCACCGGCCTTGGTGACTTCAACGATCACGTCGCGGCAATGCGAGAAAGCAAAGATGGGCAGCTCGCAGCCCAGGCGGTGGCAGATGGCGGTGCGCATGTCAGCCCTTCCTGCGTTCGTGCTCGACGGTTTCGAGCAGGAATGGCGCCATCACAGCGGCGTTGATCTTGCAGTCGATCAGCGTCGGCCCATCCGGTTTTTGCAGCAGCGGCGCAATGGCTTTCAGTTCTTCGAGCGTGCGCACCGTGGCGGTGTGAAAGCCCAGCGTTTGCGCCAGGGGAGCGAAGTCCACATCGAGGAACACCGACTTGCCCACCGGCGCGTCGCGCATCTTCAGGTAGTGCAGCTCGGCGCCGTAAGCACAGTCGTTCATCACCACGATGGTCAGCGCGATGTCTTCGCGCACCACGGTTTCCAGCTCGCCCAGGTTCATCAAAAAGCCGCCGTCGCCCACGAACAGCACGGTGGGATGCTGCGGCGTGCCCACGGCAACACCCATGGCCGTGCCAAAGCCCAGGCCGATGGAAGAAAAGTCGTGCGAGCCCTTGAAGTGCTGCGGCCCCAGGCCGGCGATGAAGGGCACGATTTGCAGGAAGTTGCCCGAGTCGTAGACGGCGTTTCGATCAGCGGGCAGCAGGCGGTTCAAGGCCATGGCCAGGGTGCGTGGGTCCAGCGTGCGCGGGGTGTGCGCGGGTTCGAATTCGCTGGCGAGATCGAAGTCAGCCAGGCGGCGGCGGTTGTCTTCGGTGTGGAACGGCTTGTCCGCTGCATCTTTCGGTTTGATGGCCGCGAGCAATTGTTCGGCCGCACTGCGCGCGTCGGCCACCAGCGCCACATCGGCATGGAACCAGCGGCCGATGTGGGCGCGCGTGCTGTCCACATGGATCAAGGGCACGCCTTCGGGAACCGACGTGCCGTAGCTGGTGGTGCGCTGGTTCAGCCCGGCGCCGAACACCACCACGCAATCGGCCTGGTCCATCAAGCGCCGGCCCGCGCCATGCGAATACGAGCCGATCAGGCCCAGGTTGTAGGGGTGGCCGTGGAACAAGTCCTTGCCTTTGAGTGTTGCGGCCAGCACCGCGCCGGTCAAATCCGCCAGCTTCTCAATCGCCTGTTTCGCGCCGGCACGGTGCGCACCCAGGCCGGCGATGAACAGGGGCCGCTTGCTCGCTTGCAACAGGGCTGCGGCGGTGGCAATGGCCGGTGCGCGCGCGTGGTGCGGCTTGGCCGCGGCTGCGGGCAAGGCCGTTGGCGGCACGGGTTCGATCAAGCCGAACTGCACGCTGGTGGGCAACAACAGCGCGGCGCAGCGGCCACCGTGTTCCCAACCCATTGCCCAGCTCATGGCCTGCGCCAACGTGCGCTGCGCGGTGGCGGAATGCTGGGCGGTGAAGGTTTGAATGCCCGCCGCTTCGAGCACAGCGGGGGCGTTGAAGGCTTTGCCATCTGGGCCCAGGTTGTTGCCGGCAGCCTGCGGCGTGGCGATGTAGCCGTAGATCAGCAACACGCGGCTGCCGGTGCGGTTGGCGTACACCGACGCATGCAGGGCGTTGGCCGTGGCCGGCCCCCGGCCAATGATGGCCACGCCCAATTTGCCCGTTGCCGCCGCATAGCCCTCGGCCATGGTCACGGCATTGTTCTCGTGGCGCGCGCCATAGAAGCGCACGCCCATGGCATCGAGCGTGGTCACGAACAGCGCCGTGTCGTCGCTCATCAAACCGAACACCGTGTCAATGCCCTGGGCCTTGATGTCGGCGGCCAGGGCTTCGTAGGCGGGCACGGTGCGGGCGGCGGCTGGCATGTTGGGCTCCAAACGTTCAGACACCGTTGTCAGTCAATCAATCAATCAATCAAGCTTGAGCTTGATACGCTCGGCCAAGTCGCGCCAGCGTGCCACATCCTTGCGAATCAACTCAGACGTTAGCTTGCCGTCCAGGTACGCCGGCTCCACGCCGCGGGCGCGCAGCTTGGCTTGCAGGTCGGCATCCGCCAACACGGTTTGCAAGTCCTTGCTCAGCTTGGCCACCACCGCCGCAGGCGTGGCGGCGGGCACGACGAAGCCATACCAGATGTCGGCATCAAACCCCGGCATGGCTTCTTCGGCCACCGTGGGCAGCTCGGGCATGGCCGGGTAGCGCTGCGCAGTGGTCACGGCCAGGGCACGCACGCGGCCGTCCTTGATCATGGGCTCGAAGGCCGAGAGCGCACCGAATGCGAACTGCACCTCGTTGCCCACCAGGCCCACCACCGAAGGCGCCGAGCCACGATAGGGCACGTGTGTGGCTTCAATGCCTGTGCCGGCGGCAAACCATTCCACCGCCAGATGCGGCGCTGTGGCCACGCCGGCCGAGCCATAGTTCAGCGTGCCGGGTTTGGCCTTGGCCAGCGCCACCAGCTCCTTCAAGTTCTTGGCCGGCACGCTGGCGTTCACCACCACCACCATGGGCGAGCGGCCGTAACGGCCCACGGGCGCAAAGTCGCGCAGCGCATCCCAGCTCAGGTTCTTGTAGACGCTGGTGTTGATGGTGTAGCTGTTGACGAACAGCAGAATCGTGTGGCCATCGGCCGGCGCGCGCGCCACGGCATCGGCGCCCAGGTTGCCCGCGGCGCCGGGCTTGTTGTCGATGATGACCGGCTGGCCCCACAGCTCTTGCAGCTTCTGGCCGATGAGCCGCGCCGAGGTGTCGGCGCCACCGGGCGCGAAGCCGGCCACGATGTGCACCGGTTTGGTGGGGAAGGCTTGCGCGGGCAAGCTGGCCGCAGCGCTGGCCAGGGCCAGCGCTGCGGCGCTAACCGCCCACTGCATGCGGCAACGAAGTGAACGCGGCATGGCAGTCACTTCTTGGGCCAGGCGGCCGTGGCGGTAGACAGCGCCGCCGGGAACACCGGCTTGGGCTCGCCGTTTTGCCACTGCAGCACCACCAGGCTGGCATCCGTGCGGCGCCCGGCGGCATCGAACTTCAGGCCCTGGCCGGCGGTGCCGGGGAAGAAGCGCGCCGCACCTTCCGTGCTGTTCATGGCGCGCAACGCTGTGGCCACCTTCTTCGGGTCGGCCGACTTGGCTTGTTCCATGGCGTCTGTCAGCAGTTGGATGTCGCCATAGGTGGAGATGCTGTCCTGCGTCATCCACGGCTCGCTGGTCTTGCTGCGAAAGGCGCTGATCAGGCTTTCCTGGCCCTTGCCGCCCCAGTTGGCAATGGCCACCATCACGCCTTCAAGCAAGTCCTTGCCCAACACGTTCAGCAGCTCGGGCGCGCCCATGTGGCCACCGTTGGTGAGCACCGGCAAGCGGCCCTTGCCCAGGCCCATTTCGTTCAGCTTTTCCAGCACCAGCTTGGTGTCGGGCACGTTGGTGGTGAGCACCAGCAAAAAGTCGGGCCGCGCATTGCGCACCTTTTGCACCAGCGAGCTGGCGTCTGACAGCGGCGGGGTGAACGCTTCATCGACCACCAGCTTCAGCCCCAGCTTGTCGAAGCCGCCTTCGCGCATCGGCTTGGTGAAGCTGGCCGGCGAGGCCGTGTTGTCCATGATGATGCCCACCGTCTTGGGCGCGGCCACGCCCGCGGCCTTGGCCACTTCCAGCAGCACCGGCAGGGCATCGGCGCTTTGCTTGCCCGCGGTGGGCGAGGTCTGGAACACGTACTTGTAGCCGCGGTTGGTGATCTGGTCGCTGTACGACAGCGTGAGCCACGGCACTTCAGCGCGCTCGGTGATTTCGGTCACGGCCAGGGTGAAGCTGCTGACGAAGGCGCCGGTGCCGCCGGTGAGATCGGGGTTTGCCGAAAGGATGCGCTGCATCGCGTTCTTGGCCTTTTCGGTGCTGTCGCCGGCATCGCCCACGATGAGCTTGATCTTGGCGCCGCCCAGCGCCTTGACGCCGCCCGCGGCGTTGATCTGGTCGGCCGCCAGTTGCGCGCCCTTCAGGTGCAGCTCGCCATTGCGCGCCCAGGGGCCGGAAAGCGGCACCACCACGGCGAGTTTCACCTCGGCGGTCTGGGCTTGGGCCGGCGCGCTGGCCAGCGTGGCAGCACCGATCGCCCAGGTCAGGGCCAGGCGCAGGGTTTGGGAGAGAAACGTCTTCTTGAGCATCATGCTTCCTTGTTGCGTTAACAATTAATGTCCGAGATAAGCTTTTTTCACGCGCGCGTCGCGCAGCAGGTCTTCATGGCGGCCTTGCAGCACGATGCGCCCGCCTTCGAGCACATAGCCGCGGCTGCACGCTTCCAGCGCCTCGGCCGCGCGCTGCTCCACCAGCAGGATGGTGATGCCACGGCTGCGGTGAATCTGCGCGATGGTGTCGAAGATCTGGTCCACCACGGTGGGCGCCAGGCCCATGGAAGGTTCATCGAGCATCAACAAGCGCGGCAGCGCGGCCAGGCCGCGGCCAATGGCCAGCATCTGCTGCTCGCCACCCGACAGCGTGCCCGCGGCCTGCGTGCGCCGCTCATGCAGGCGCGGGAACAAGGTGAAGACGAGCTCTTGCGTGGCCTGCCATTCACGCCGTGCGGCGGTGGTTTGCGCGCCCATTTCCAGGTTTTCCAGCACGCTCAGGCGCGGAAAGACTTGCCGGCCTTCGGGCACATGCGCAATACCCAGGGCCGCACGCGCGCTGGCGGCCACGCGGCTGAGGTCTTGCCCTTCAAACGTGATGCGCCCGCCGGCAAGCGGCACCACGCCCGAGATGGCGCGAAACAGCGTGGTCTTGCCCGCGCCGTTGGGGCCGACGATGGCCACGAATTCGCCGGCGTTCACCTCCAGGCTGGCGCCGGCCAGCGCCTGCGAGCCGCCGAACGAGACGCGAATGTCTTCAAGCTTGAGCATGGTGCGCGAGCCAGCGTTTGCCGAGATAGGCCTCAATCACGGCTGGATCCGCCGTCACCGCTTGTGGCGCGCCCTGGGCGATGACCACGCCATGGTCGAGCACCAGCATCCTGTCGGCCAGACGCACCATGGCCGGCATGGTGTGTTCAATGATCACCACCGTGACGCCGCTGCGCCGCACGGCTTCAATCACATGCAGCACATGTTCCACCTCGCCCGCGCCCAGGCCGGCCAGGGTTTCATCCAGCAGCAGCAATTTGGGCCGCGCCGCCAAGGCCCGCGCCAGTTCCAGCAGGCGCAATTCCACCGTGGTGAGCGCGCCGCCCAGGCGCTGTTCGCGCCCGGCCAGGCCCACGGTGGCTATTGCCGCGGCGGCGCGCTCGTTGGCCTGCGCGTCGGTGGTTGTGCTGGAAAACGCACCCACCACCACGTTGCTCAGCACCGACAGCCGCGCGAACGCCCGCACATGCTGGAAGGTGCGCGACAGGCCGGCGCGGCACACCGCGTAAGGCGCGCGGCCCACCAGTTCGCTGCCCTGCGAATCGCTGTTCAAAAGTCTCACCGAGCCCGTGGCCGGTGTGATGAAGCCGTTCAAGGCGTTGAACAACGTGGTCTTGCCCGCGCCGTTGGGGCCGATGATGCCGAGGATCTCGCCCGCACGCACATCAAAGCTAACGTTTGAAAGCGCCTGCAAGCCACCGAAGCGCACCGACATGTCGCGCACTTCAAGCAACGTGGCGCCTTGCGCGGCTGGGGCGGCGTTGCGTTCGAAGGGCGCGGCATTGAACGCCGCAAAGGGCGTGGCAGGTGGCGCCTTGCGCGCGGCCAGCCGCGCCTGCACCCAGGGCAGCAAACCCGCGGGCGCCACCAGCACGATGAGGATGATGGCCGCGCCAAACACCACGCCCTGGATGCCGGGCAACTGGTCGCCCAACTCGGCGTGCAGCACCTCGCCCAGCGGCACCAGGACCAATGCGCCGACCACCGGGCCGAACAGCGTGGCCACGCCGCCGAACAGGGTGTTGATGAGCGGCTGCGCCGAGACATGCATGCCGAACACGGCTGCGGGCGTGACGATGAGCAGCACCACCGCGTACAGCCCGCCGGCCAGCGCCGTGAGTGCGGCCGACAGCACCAGCGCACGCAGCTTGGCCACGCGCGGGTCGATGCCCGCGGCTTGTGCCGCGGGTTCGTTTTGCTTGATGGCCAGCAGCGTCAGGCCAAAGCGCGAACCCGACATGCGCAGGTTCACCCAAAGCGCCAGCAACAACAGCGCCACCGCCAACAACACGTACAGGCGTTGGTCGGCAAACTGCATGTAGGCCAGCGGCGCTTCGCGGTGCATGGGCAGCGCCACTTCCTGAAAACCCAGCCATTCGAATACGTACAGCAACGCCAGCGGATAGGCCAGCATGGCCAGCGCAAAGTAGTGGCCGCGCAGGCGCAACGTGGGCAGGCCCACCAGCAGCCCGGCCAGCGCGCCCACGCCGGCCGCTGCGGGAATGCCCAGCCACGGCGTGACGCCAAAGTGCGCCAGGCCGATGGCCACCGTGTACGCGCCCAGGCCAAAGAAGGCGGCATGGCCGAACGACATGAGGCCCGAGTAGCCCGAGAACAAATTCCAGGCCACGCCCACCGTGGCCCAGATGGGCACCATGGTCATGATGAGCTGGTAGTAACGGTTGCCCACCGCGCTGGCCAGCGCCAGGTACAACAGCGCGGCGGCCAGCATCAGCCAGCCCGGCGTGGCGAAGCGGGCCAGGCTTGAGTTCGCCACGTTTGAAACGTTAGCCGGCATGGCTGCAAGGGGGTCAGACACGTTCCACGCTCCGCCCGAACAGCCCTTGCGGGCGCAACAAAATCACCAGCAGGAAGATCACGAACACGGCCGTGTTCTGCAACTGCTGCGGCAGCACCAGGGTGGAAAGCTGCTGCACCAGGCCGATCACCAGCCCACCGATGAATGCCCCGCCCACGCTGCCCATGCCGCCCAGCACCACGCCGGCGTACATCACCATCACGAATTCAATGCCGGTGTAGGGCTGGAAAGGCAGGAAGCTGGCCACCAGCCCGCCGGCCACGCCGGTGATGGCCGCGCCCAGGCCGAATGCCAGCCGGTAGGCATGGCCCACGTTGATGCCCATGTAGGTGGCAGCCTCGGGGTTGTCGGCCGCGGCGCGCAGCATCTTGCCGCGCCGCGAATGCGCCACGAACAGGGCCATGGCCACGGCCACCGCCACGGCCACCAGGGCGCCCACCGTGCGCGCCTGGTTGAGAAAGACGGTGAGATCCAGCCCGGGCAGGGGCTGCACTTCCCAGGCGGTGGCCGACATGCTGGTGCGCACGCTGCGCGGCGACGAGCCGAACACCAGCAAGGCGCCGTTGGACAGGATGAGCGACACCCCCAGCGTGAGCGTGAGCTGCGGGTTGTGGCCTTCACCTTCCATGCCCGCGGCCTGCATGCCGCTGATGTGGCGCAGCAAGCCTTCATACAAGGCCATGCCGAGCACGAACACCAGCGCGCCGCCAACCAGCGCCGCCACCACGGGCCCGGCGTAGGGGCCGAGCGCAGCGCCCACGCCCAGCGGCGCAAAGACAAACAAGCTGGCGTACATGCCGGCCACCATCAATTCGCCCTGGGCGAAGTTGATGACACGCATGACGCTGAAGATCAGCGCCAGGCCCACGCACATCAGGCCATACAGGGCGCCCAGGCTCAAGCCCGCGAACAATGCCTGCAAGATGTTTTCAAGCAGCACCAGCGTGGGGGTCATCGCGCCAGGCTCACCGACACAGCATCCGCCAGACCGCAGCTTGTCAAGAAACATTCCATACGGTATCGTGCAAGTATTGAAAAGTAGAAAGCAATACCAGCAAGTATATGCCTCAGTCTGCTCACAACACAAGCGTCGATCTGCTGATTGTTGGCGCCGGCTTCGGCGGCCTGTACATGCTGCACCGCGCGCGCCAGTTGGGCTTCACGGCGCTGGTGCTGGAAACCGGCGGCGACGTGGGCGGCGTGTGGCACTGGAACCGCTACCCCGGCGCGCGCTGCGACGTGGAAAGCATGCAGTACAGCTATTCGTTCGACGAAGCCTTGCAGCAGGAATGGCGCTGGAGCGAACGCTTCGCGGCACAGCCGCAAATTCGCGCCTACGCCCAGCATGTGGCACAGCGCTTTGACTTGAAGCGCGACATTCGCTTCAACACCACCGTCAGCGCGGCGCACTACGACGATGCCAGCGCACAGTGGCGGGTGAGCACCGCCTGCGGCCAGACGCTGCACGCACGCTTTTGCGTGATGGCCACGGGCTGCTTGTCGGCCACGCGGCTGCCGGCGATCCCAGGCTTGCAAGACTTTCAAGGCCGCACCCTGCACACCGGGGAATGGCCGCATGAGGAAGTGAATTTCACCGGCCAGCGCGTGGGCGTGATCGGCACGGGTTCTTCGGGCATCCAGGCCATCCCCATGCTGGCGCAGCAGGCTGCTGCGCTCACGGTGTTCCAGCGCACGCCCAATTTCAGCATCCCGGCGCGCAACGCGGCGATGGACGATGACTACGAGCGTTCCTGGAAAGACCGCTACGCCGAACTGCGCCAGCGCGCCCGCACCGACACCACATCGGGCACGCTGTATGAACGCAGCGCGCGCAAGGCCTGCGAGGTGCCCGCGCCTGAACGCCAGAGCGAGTACGAGCGCCGCTGGCAAACAGGCGGCGTGAACTTCATGCATTCGTTCAACGACCTGATGCTCGACGAGCGTTCCAACATCACCGCCGCCGACTTCGTTCGCGCGCAAATTCGCGCCACCGTGAACGACCCCACCGTGGCCGACGCCTTGGCGCCGAACGACCACCCCATCGGCGCCAAGCGCATCTGCATCGACAGCGATTACTTCGCCACCTACAACCGCCCCAATGTGAGGCTGGTCGACTTGCGCGCCACGCCGATCGAACGCTTTACCGCCACCGGCTTGCAAACCAGCGCGGCGCACCATGAGCTGGACGCCGTGGTCTTTGCCACCGGCTACGACGCCATGACCGGCGCCTTGTTAAAGATTGACATCACCGGCAGCCAAGGCCAGACCCTGGCCCAAGCCTGGCAGGGCGGCCCGCGCAGCTACCTGGGGTTGATGGTGGCCGGTTTCCCGAACCTGTTCACCCTCACCGGCCCGGGCAGCCCTTCGGTGCTGGCCAACATGATCTTCGCCATCGAGCAGCACGTTGATTGGATCGGTGACTGCCTGGCCTGGCTGCGCCAGCAGGGGCACGCCAGTATCGAAGCCGAGCCGGCGGCGCAAGACGCCTGGGTTGAACATGTGAATGAAGCGGCGGATCGAACCCTCTTCCCGCGCGCCAATTCCTGGTACGTGGGGGCCAACGTTCCAGGAAAGGCACGCGTGTTCATGCCCTATGCCGGCGGCGTGGTGCCGTACCGGCGCAAGTGCGACGAGGTGGCAGCCAAGGGCTATGAAGGCTTTCGCTGCGCGAGCGCACCCACGTTCGCGGCTGCCACCGCCCGCGCAAATTAACGCTTCAAGAAACGTTATGCCCCTGCACGCCGCTTGCTGGAAGCCGCCGTGCCGGTTGACCTGACACGCTATGAAGACATGAACCACGGCTTCCAGTTTTGGGCGGGCCACATCGACACCTGCACCCGCGCCATGAACGACGCCTGCGCCTGGCTGAAAACCAAGGTGTAGCCGCCGCCGGCGGCGGGTCAGAATCAAGCATGACCGCCATCCCCCGCATTGAACTCGCCACCGGCCTGAACGTACCGCGCGTCATCAACGGCCTGTGGCAAGTGGCCGACATGGAACGTGGCGGCCGCACGCTCGAACCCGAGGCCGCGGCCGATGCCTTGCAGGCCTATGCAGCAGCCGGTTACAGCGCCTTCGACATGGCTGACCATTACGGCAGCGCCGAGCTCATCACCGGCCGGCTGCTGGCGCGGCGCTTGCCCACGCCGGTGCAGGCCTTCACCAAATGGTGCCCACCGCCCGGCGTGATGGATACGCAAACGGTGCGCGCTGGCGTGCAACGCAGCCGCGACCGCCTGGGTTTGGGCTGCATTGACTTGCTGCAATTCCATTGGTGGCAGTACACCCACCCGGCGTATCTGGATGCCTTGCATGAGCTGGCTGCGCTGCGCGCGCAGGGCTGGGCCGCGCACATCGGCCTGACCAATTTCGACACCGATCACTTGCGCCTGGTTCAGCGCGACGGCATCACGGTGGCCACGAACCAGGTCTCGTTCTCGTTGCTCGACCGGCGCGCCGCCGGCCGCATGAGCGAGCAGTGCCTGGCCAGCGGCACCAAGCTGCTGGCCTACGGCACGCTGGGCGGCGGCTTCTTGAGCGAGCGCTGGCTGGGCGTGCCGGAGCCGAGCGACATTGCCGACTGGAGCAAGAGCAAATACAAGCGCTTCATTGATGCCATCGGCGGCTGGGCCGCCTTGCAGCGCGTGCTGGCCGCAGCGCAACAGGTGGCACACAAGCATGGTGTGTCACTGGCCAACGTGGCCGTGCGCTGGGTGCTTGACCACCCCGCCGTGGGCGCGGTGATCGTGGGTGTGCGCCCCGGCGAGCGCGAACACCGTGCCGACAACTCAGCGCTGTTTTCATTCGTGCTCGACGGCGAAGACCAAGCCCGGTTAAGTGATGCGTTAGCCAGCACCACGATGCTGCCTGGCGATTGCGGCGACGAGTACCGCCGCCCTCCCTTCCTCACCGCATCAGGCGACTTGAGCCATCACCTCAGCAGCCTGCCATCGGTGTACCCGGTGCAGGTGTTGGATGCCGCCACGCCGCGCCTGCGCCTGAGCAGCGGCAGCCACTGGGAAGCGCTGGCCGGCTATGCGCGCGCGGTGCGCGAAGGCCCGCGCATTTTGGTCAGCGGCACCACGGCCACGCATGGTGATGGACGTGTGGTGTGCCCGGGTGATGCGCAAGGCCAGGCGGTGTACATCCTCGACAAGATCAGCGCCAGCATTGAAGCCTTGGGCGGGCAGATGGAGGATGTGCTGCGTACCCATGTCTACCTGCGCGACGCAGCACAGTGGCGCGGCGTGGCCGAAGTGCATGGCCGCGTGTTTGCCGCGGTGCGGCCGGCTAACACCTTGATGGGCGGGGCGGTGCTGATCGGCGACTATGAGGTGGAGATTGAGGCGGAGGCGCAGGTTCAGGTTCGATCCACTGGTTGAACGTCGGCTGCGGCACAAGCTCGGGCCGTCGTCGCCACGTGCGCGACCATCAGCTAGCCCGCGTTGCTCCAGGAGCCTGTCGGGCCTGGGGAGCGTCGGCTGCAATTTGGCCGCAGCGGTCCATTTTTGGCTTCGCCGCACTTCGTGAACACCGGCTTTTTGGCCCATAGCTACGGCTATGGGCCTGCAAACCCGGCGAAAACTGTCCTCGCTGGGGCCAAATTTCGCTGCGACGCCCCAAGCCCGACAGGCTCCTACACGGCAAGTTTGTTGGCTGCGTCCTGCAATCCGCCCAGGATGCTGTTGGCCAAGCGCCGCGGGAAGCCCTGCGGCAGTTGCTGGCGAACGGCGGCCACCACCTCAGGCGTTTGCGCCACCAGGTCATCGACAACGCACGCTGCTGGCCGACCGTCATCCGCGATCACCCCGTGGCGCGTGCCGACGGCAAGCCAATGCCGGCGAAGGATGTCCTGCATCCTCCAGTGCACGTTCTTCGCCCGCACCGACATGGCCATCTTGGCCTTGAAAGGTGACATTTTCGAAGGTCCCTCACCCAGCACGGGGTACGCCGACAGCACGTCGTACAGCGGAGTCAGTTGGTAGCGCCCGCCGGGGCGGATGAACAGGCTGAAGTTTTTGGCGTGCCCGTCCGTGGCGCACAGCATCCAGAACAGCACCTGGGCCTGAAAGAAGGTTCTGCGATCCTGCTCGCGGGTCATGGAGCCTTCCAGCACCTTGAAGATGCTGTCAATACCGGGGCCGCCATCGGCTTCGTACTTGGCATCAGGGGGCACACCCGTGGCCTGGCACATGTCTTCCTGGGGTAGACGAATGAGCCGCTGGTCACCTTCAGGGCTGGCCCACCAGGCGCGGTCAAAGCGCTTCACGACCAGTGCCTTCATGTCTTCGAATTGCAAAGGCTGGCAGGCCGCCACTGGCAGGCCAAAGGCTTTCAGCACCACGGCGCACAGCCACTCGTTCTCGACCGAGTGCGTCATGTCGAGCTTCATGCCGCCGATCAACCCCATGGGCAGGTTGAAGATGTGAGTGGTTGGCGCGACGCCACGCGGCAGGCACCATCGGCTATCCAGTTGGAGCAGTGCTGTGTTTTCCTGGGCGCCCGCGATAGAGATACGGAAGTTGTCGTCATTGGCGACCAGACTTAAGGTGCTGGGTGTGGTGGTGCCGCGCAGAATCTGCGCCACCTGAGCATCTGTGAGGGGCTGTGCCTGCAGCGGCGACACGCCGGCTGGCGTGGCGCCCACCGGCAAGATTTCCAGTGCACCCACGCAGTCCCGGCCCACTTCAGCCAGCAGCTCGAAAGCGTCAGTGGTGCCTGTTTTGTACCGGCGCGCCATGCGCTCGCGGATGTCCTTGCTGTCGGGCAGCAGATTCTCGAAGTAGTTGCGAACCTTGTCGCCTCGGGAAGGTGCGTTCCCTGGCGTGAAGGGCAGGGACAGCGACAAAGGGCGGCCTTGCTCGGCCTGGGTCCAGCCCAGGTCGTACTGCAGCATGTCCGGGCTGTTTGGGGCCAGGCTCCAGGTGCCTACGAAGGCACCGTTCATCCAAAGTCCGAGCGAGCGGGTTTTTGAGCGCTGACTTGATCGACTCGCCACGGCTCACCAGATCGGCTTGTTGGGATCAGCGTGCGCGGGCCGCGGCTGAAGGCTGGCCCCCGGCTTGTTCAGCACAAGCTCCACGCCCAGGATGCCCAACAGTTTCAACAGGCGCGCGGCACCGACTGTCTCGGCATTGCGCTCCAGCGCCGAGTAGGTCCGCTGCGTCACGCCCAGCCGCAAGGCAGCCTCGCTCTGCGTCAGGCCCGCTTCCTTGCGGAAGGCCTGCAGCAACGCGGGAAACTGATCCGCAGTGCGGACGGTGTAACCGGACATACAGGCTCCAGGCTGTTCTTCTAGATTACAAAACGTAGACTGTTTTTGGGATATACAAAGTTTTAGCTGTATTGGAAGAAAACAGCCTTTGAACTGTTGCTCGGTGCGAGGGCGCCAACAACGCACTTCACTTTAGGCGGCTGGGTGGCCTTGCAACGCGTGCTGGCCCTGCGCGTGAGCAGCGGCAGCCATTGGGAAGCGCTGGCCGGTTATGCGCGCGCGGTGCGCGAAGGCCCACAAGTCTTGGTCAGCAGCACCACCACCACGCATGGCAGTGGCCGCGTGGTTTGCCCGGGCGATGCGCCCGGCCAGGCGGTGTACATCCTCGACAAAATCCACGCCAACATCGAAGCCCAGGGTGGGCGGATGGAAGACGTGCTGCGCAACCGCGTGTACCTGCGCGTTGCATCGCAATGGCGCGGCGTGGCCGAGGTGCACGGGTGCGTTTTTGCCGCGCTGCGACCGGCTAACACCATGCTGGGTGGGGCGGCGCTGATCGGGGACCATGAGGTGGAGATTGAAGGCGCAGGCGCAGGTTAGATCTGCGAGTTGACTCTCGCTGTGGAGCGCGCCAGGCCATGCCCAGACACGGGCTGGGGTTAGACGGCGGCGCACGCCGCGTGCGACTCCTCAAACTTGCGGATGCAGATTCAGCATCCACCGCCTAAATTGGTTCCCGGTGCATCAGGGCATATGCATGCGTTCGATTCGTCACGAACACTCGGGAGGGCTAGTCATGAAGGCGAAGACGTTCTTCACTGCGGCGGCGCTGCTGGCGCTGGGACTCGCGAGTGCAGCGCATGCGGGGAATCTGCGCGTACTTCGCGTCGGCCTCGGCACTGGAATGGTGAGCTCCAACGTCGCAGGGGTTAGCTGCGGCACCGACTGCGATCACCCTTACGCGGCCACAGACACTGTCACGCTCACGGCTGTGGCCGACCCGGACTCGAATTTTGTCGGCTGGCAGGGCGCCTGTACTGGCATGACTTGCACCCTCACCATGAACGCGGATCATTCGGTCAAGGCGGTATTCGCGACCAACGCCGCGATTCCGCCGCTGACCGACCTGACACCGGCGGGCATCGCGGCCTACCTCGCCAACCCGCTGGCCGCACACGTGAATTCGCCGGCGCGTTTCATCGCGGCACTGCCAGCGGAATTCCGCAAGAACTGGATCATGATGTCGCGCTCGGAAAGCCTGCAGACGGGCACGGCTAAGGCGCCGCGTTTCCTGCTGCCGAACGCCAACGCGCAGTTGGTTTTCACCTTCGGGCTGATGCGTCACACCTCGTATCCTGGAGCCGATCCCAAAGCGATCGAGTACATGGAGTGGCGGCCGTCGGACAAGAATTTCCACTTTCACGAAATCGTGCTTGCGCACATCGGTGCGATCGGTGTGTTTCCCGTGCGCGAGCGCAGCGTCAGCGCCGACGACCCGCGCTGTACAAAATGCCACTCCACAAACAACGTACCGAACCCGGGGCCGCATCCCGGCACCACCGGCATTCCCATCGGTCTCGTGAAGTCGAAGAACAAGCCCAACTGGGACACCTACGACAGCTGGGGCGGCATGCTGCCGTTCAATCGCGACCGCATTTACCGCGGTTCGATCGAAGACACGGCGTTTCGCCAAATCTT
>JAYUQE010000062.1:0-5572 GCA_043756905.1 Burkholderiales bacterium
ACGCACCACTCGCATGACGGCCACCTGAGCCACCATGAGCAAGGCCCCGAGGCCGACCTGTACCTGGAAGGCCACGACCAGCACCGCGGCTGGTTCCACAGCAGCCTGCTGCTGGGCTGCGCCTTGTTCGGCCGCGCGCCTTACCGCGGCTTGTTTACGCATGGCTTCACTGTGGACAGCAAGGGCCACAAGATGAGCAAGAGCGCGGGCAACGGCATCGAGCCGCAAGTGGTGAGCCAGAAGCTGGGCGCCGAGATCATTCGCCTGTGGGTGGCGGCCAGCGACTATTCGGGCGACATTGCCGGCGATGACAAGATCCTGGCCCGTGTGGTCGATGGCTACCGGCGCATCCGCAACACGCTGCGCTTCCTGCTCGCCAACACCAGCGACTTCAACCCCGACAGCGATGCGTTGCCGTTGGAACAACTTCTGGAAGTGGACCGCTACGCCCTGGCGCGCACCGCGCAGTTGCAGGCCGAGGTGCTGGCGCACTACGAGGTGTACGAGTTCCACCCCGTGGTGGCCAAGCTGCAAATCTTTTGCTCAGAGGACCTGGGCGCGTTTTACCTCGACGTGTTGAAAGACCGCCTGTACACCACCGCAGCCAACAGCCCGGCGCGGCGCAGTGCGCAAACCGCGCTGTGGCACATCACCCAGGCCATGCTGCGCTGGATGGCGCCGTTCATGAGTTTCACTGCCGAGGAAGCCTTTGCCATCTTCGCGCCCGGCGTGGGCCAGAGCATCTTCACCCAGACCTACTGGGCCCTGCCGGCGCCGGATTCGGCTGTTTTGGAACGTTACACCCGGCTGCGCGAGATTCGCGCTGTGGTGAACAAGGAGATCGAGAACCTGCGCGTGCTGGGCAGCGTGGGCTCGGCACTTGAGGCCGTGGTCCAGGTGCAGGCCGCGCCGGCCGACCTGGCCTTGCTGCAAAGCCTGGGCGATGAGCTGAAGTTCATCTTCATCACGTCGGTGGTGAACGTGGACGCGGGCCCGCAGTTGGCCGTGCAGGTCAGCGCCAGCACGGCGCCCAAGTGCGAACGCTGCTGGCATTGGCGCGACGACGTGGGCCACGACCCGCAGTACCTCACGCTGTGCAGCCGCTGCACCAGCAACCTCTACGGCGCCGGCGAAGTGCGCCGGTTCGCCTGATCATGGCCGCGCGCAGATCAAGCAGCAGTGGTGCCAGCCTGGCCGTGTGGCTGGGCCTGGCGTTGATCGTCATCGTGCTCGACCAGTTCAGCAAGACGCTGATCCTGGGCCACTTCCAACTCCACGAGTCGCGCCACGTCACCGACTTTTTCAACGTCGTTCGTGCCCACAACAGCGGCGCCGCCTTCAGCTTCCTGGCCGGCGCCGGTGGCTGGCAGCGCTGGTTCTTCATCGGCCTGGGCGTGGTGGCTTCGGCGCTGATGTTGTGGATGCTCAAGAAGCACCCGGCGCAGACACTGTTCTGCTTTGCCATCAGCATGATCCTGGGCGGCGCGGTGGGCAATGTGATCGACCGTGCGCTGCACGGCTATGTGGTGGACATGCTCGACTTCCACTGGGCCGGCCGCCACTTCGCCACCTTCAACCTGGCCGACAGCGCCATCACCCTGGGCGCCATCTGTCTGATCGTGGATGAGTTGTTGCGGGTGCGGCGGGGGCGCTGAATTCAGCGGGGATAGATGTTCGGGTCGAGCCGAGGGCGTCGGGCGGCCGGCTTCGCTCATGTCATCCGTCGTCGGCCTGGCGGCCTCCTCCTCCTTCTTTACTTCGCTACGCCGGCCACCCAACACCCTCGGCCGGCACCGACTGCGATGCGGTCTAACGTTTGATGCAACCGGCGCGTTGCGGCAGGGCGCGCGGCCCGGAATGAAATGAGCGCCGTGCGTCCAGTTAATCGCAAGGTTAGATCTCTTTGAACTCGGCAAAGAAACCATGATTGACTTCAAACGTAGTGACCGCACGCAAACCGAGTTCAAGGCTTTCCAACATGTCCAGCAACTTCTCGCCGTCGATCAGTTCAATCGGCGGAGCCCCGTCCCGCGTTGCTTCGCGCCGTGCCTCAGCCGTAAACGTGCCAGTGGTGATGACGATGCCTTTGTCTGCGCGACCTGACATGGCGCCACGGAAGTCACGGACATGCGAGGGTGAGACGGATTTCGAGTAACGCTTGCATTGAAACAAGACCTTGAACGAAACCAACGGGTTGATTTGAAGTGTCCCGTATCCATCGATGCCGCCGTCGCCAGTCTGGCCCGTGACCACGACCTGGGTGAACCCGCTTTCGCGAAGCAGGCGCTGCGCGAGCCGCTCAAAGCCAGCTGGAGGCAGCGCGAGAAGTATGTCGAGGGCCTCGGTGCGGTAGTCGTTTGACGGCGCCCCGCTGCCTTCAGCAACTTGCTCGGCCAAGGGTTCTCCTGGGGAGGACTTGGCGCGCCTTTGCTCGTCGAAGACCTTGACCCATCTGGAGAAGATTTCACCAGCCTGATCAAGTTCAAGTTGAGTGTTCCTACCGTGCTCGGTCAGGCTCCAAACTCCGCGTTTTGACGAGTCGAGGAGTCCCTCTCGTACCAGGTAGAACCGAGCCCAGGCTATGTTCGTGCGATAGCGCAATCCGCCGGACGGAAGCAGCTCATTCTGTATTTCATCGGACAGGCCCAGGTCCGTGGCGACTTGCTCAGCAACCTCATCGGGCGTGCCGGAGCCGCCGAGCTTTCTCAGTGCGTCCAGCAGCGGGCCGAAGTACCGGACAAATTTTGTGCCTTCGAGATTTTTACGCTTCACCATGATGAAGGTGTCTTGGAAAGAAGCTAACGACAAGAGAGACTACCGAAGGATCAGGCCGGTGGGGCGTGCTGCGTAGCGAAGTAAAGAAGGAGGAGGAGGAGGCCGCCAGGCCGACGACGGATGACATGAGCGAAGCAGCACGCCCCGCCGGCCTGATCCCGCTCCGAAGCAGCAGGTCGAATGAAGGCAGCCCGGGTTCAAGGTAACAAAATCGTGCACCCCGTCGTCTTGCGCGCTTCCAGATCACGATGCGCCTGCGCCACCTGTGCCAGCGGGTAGCGCTGGTCGATGCGAATCTTCACCGCGCCGCTTTGGACCACGGCAAACAAGTCGTCGGCCATGGCCTGGTTGGCTTCGCGCGTGGCGATGTGGGTGAACAGGGTTTGGCGCGTCACGTACAGGCTGCCCTTGGCGCCGAGCATGGCCGGCGCAAAGGCGGGCGCGGGGCCCGAGGCGTTGCCGAAGCTGGCCAGCAGGCCGAACGGGCGCAGGCATTCGAGCGAGCCTTCGAAGGTGTCTTTGCCCACCGAGTCGTAAACCACCTTCACCTTCTTGCCGCCGGTGATGTCTTTCACCCGCGCCACGAAGTCTTCGCTCTTGTAGTTGATGGCGTGCGCGGCGCCGTGTTCGAGCGCCAGCTTGCACTTGTCGTCACTGCCCGCGGTGCCGATGAGTTGCAAGCCCAGCGCCTTGGCCCATTGGCAGGCGATCAGGCCCACGCCACCGGCGGCGGCATGGAACAACACAAAGTCACCGGCTTGCAGGCCTTCCACCGGCAGCGTGCGCTTGAGCAGGTATTGCGCGGTCAGGCCTTTCAACATCATGGCCGCGCCGGTTTCGAAGCTGATGACGTCGGGCAGCTTGCACACATTGCGCGCGGGCATCACGCGCGCGGTTGAATACGAGCCCGGCGGGTTGCTGGCGTAGGCGGCGCGGTCTCCGGCCTTCAGGTGCGTGACGCCGGCGCCCACCGCTTCAACCACGCCCGCGCCTTCCATGCCCAGGTTCAGCGGCAAGGGGTTGCTGTACAGGCCGGTGCGTTGATAAACGTCGATGAAGTTCAGGCCGCAGGCTTCGTGGCGGATGCGGATCTCGCCCGGGCCGGGTTCGCCCACGTTCACTTGCACGAGCTGCATCTGCTCGGGGCCGCCGTATTGGCTGATTTGAACCGTTGTACTTTGTGTCGTCATTGCAGGGTCTCCTGAGGGTGATGGGCGGGGTGGATCAGCGCGCCTGGCGGGCGGCTTCGTAGATCAAACGTTTGACTTCGGGCACGAAGGGGTGGGCGAAGGCCATCTGGCGCTGCGTCATCAACACCGCAGCCAGGTTTGCCCGGGGCGATATCCACCACAGCGTGCCGGCCACGCCGCCCCAGTAGAACTCGCCGACGGCGTCGGGGTCGTCCATCGGCGTGCGTGCGAGCACCAGGCCGCCGGCCAGGCCGTGGCCGCGGCCGGTGAGTTCGCCCAGGGCCGCAAAACGCTGCCACACACCGGCGGGCAATTGGTTGGTCATCATCTGCGCCAGGGTGGCGGGTTTGAGCATGCTCGAGCCGTCTGGCAGCAGGCTGCGCACCAGCGCGAGCATGTCGCCCAGGCTGGACACCAACCCGCCCCCGCCACTCAAACGCGGCACGGGCGTGAGGTAGGCACCGGGGTAAGGCGCCATGTCCGTGCGGGTCAAGCCAGGCTTCATCTGGTCAAACCAGTCGGCACCGGCGTAGTAAGCCACCAGCCGATGCGCCTGCGCCGCGGGCAGCACGAAGCCGGTATCCACCATGGCCAGCGGGTTCAAGATGCGCGCTTGAATGAAGGTGTCAAAGCGCTCTGCGCTGATCACCTCCACCAGGCGCGCCAACACGTCGGTGGCCACCGAGTACTCCCATGATTCACCCGGGTGAAACGCCAGCGGCAAGGCGGCCAGGCCGTCGAGCATTTGCGCCAGCGTGCGCGCCGGGTTGTGCACCTTGCTCTCGAAGTAGGCCTTGTACAGGGTGGTGCCGGGGTCGAACAGGCCATAGCTCAGCCCGGCGCTGTGGCTGAGCAAGTGCCGCGCGGTGATGGGCCGGCGCGCGGGTTCGGTGTCATGGATGCTCGTGGCACCGGGTTGCAGCACGCGGCGCTGGGCGAGTTGCGGCAAGTGGCGTTCGACGGGTTCATCCAGGTCGAGCTGGCCTGCCTCGAACAGCATCAACACCGCCAGGGACGTCACCAGCTTGGTGTTGGAAAACACGCGGAACAGGTGGTCGGTGCGCAAGGGCACTTGCGCCTCGATGTCAGCAAAGCCAACGGCGTGGACATCAACCAGCTCGCCGCCCACCAGCACGGCGACCGACACGCCGGGCAACAATTGCGCATCGACAAACTTGCGCAGCGCCGCATGCACTGCGCTGAAGTCATGCCCGCGTGGGTTAACGTTTGAAAGGTTCATCACATCGCCCCGGGGTAGGCACCGCCGTCGAGCAAGATGTTTTGCCCGGTCAGGTAGCCGGCATGCACGCTGCAAAGGAAGGCGCAGGCGGCGCCGAATTCGTCGGCCGTGCCCAGGCGCTTGGCCGGCACGTTGTTCACGCGCTGGTCGATCATTTCCTGGTAGGGCTTGCCAGCCTTGTTGGCCACGCCCTGCATCACGGTGCGGATGCGGTCGGTGTCAAACACGCCAGGCAGCAGGTTGTTGATGGTCACGTTGCGGCTGGCCAGGCGCTGCTGGCGCGCCAGGCCGGCCACGAAGCCGGTGAGGCCGCTGCGCGCGCCGTTGGACAGGCCCAGCGTGTCGATCGGCGCCTTCACCGCGCCCG
>JAYUQE010000063.1:0-2158 GCA_043756905.1 Burkholderiales bacterium
GGCGCCACGGCGCAGCGCGTGGTGCGTCAGGGCGACGCCGCCCAGCTGCCAGCCTTTGTCGCGGCGGCGCGTGAGCTGGTGGGGCAGGGTGCGCGCGCCATCACCACGACCTGTGGCTTCCTGGTGGCGCACCAGGCGGCGCTGCAAGGCGCGGTGAACGTGCCGGTGTGGACGTCGAGCCTGCTCAAGCTGCCCGAGCTGGCGCGGCCGGGGGTGGTCACGGTCGATGCAGCGTCGCTGTCGCCTACGCACTTGTGCGCCGCGGGTGCTGCCGCCACAACACCCATCGAGGGCCTGGCCAGCGGCTGCAGCTTGCAGCGCACCTTGCTCGAAGACCTGCCCACGCTGGACGCTGTGCAGGCCCAGGCCGATGTGCTGGCCGCCGCGCAGCGCCTGCTGCAGCGCCACCCCGAACTTGATTCACTGGTGCTCGAATGCACCAACATGCCGCCTTATGCCGATGCCGTGGCGCGCGCCACGGGTTTGCCGGTTCACCACTTGTTGACGCTCGTTCACGAGCGCTGGAATGCCCTATGAACACGCAACCCCGCTGGCAGTTTTGGGTCGACCGCGGCGGCACCTTCACCGACGTGGTGGGCCGCGCGCCGGGTGGTGCCTTGCACACGCTGAAACTGCTGAGCGAGAACCCCGGCCAGTACACCGATGCTGCCGTTGAAGGCATGCGCCGCTTGCTCAAGCTGGCGCCCGGCGAGCGCATCACCCCAGCGCTGGTGGAGTGCGTGAAGATGGGCACCACGGTGGCCACCAATGCCTTGCTCGAACGCAAGGGCGACCGCACCTTGCTCGTCACCACGCGCGGCTTTCGCGATGCCTTGCGAATTGCCTACCAGGCGCGCCCGCGCTTGTTCGAGCGCCACATCGTGCTGCCTGAGTTGCTGTATGAGCAAGTCGTTGAAGCCGACGAGCGCATAGGTGCGCAGGGCGAGGTGATCGAGCCATGCAATATGCAAGACCTGACCCCCAAACTTCAGGCTGCATACGACAGCGGCATCCGCGCCTGCGCCATCGTCTTCATGCACGCCTACCGCGCCTCAGCGCACGAGGCGGCGGCGGCCGCGCTGGCGCGGCGCATCGGCTTCACGCAGGTGAGCGCGTCACACGAGGTGAGCCCTCTGATGAAGCTCGTTTCGCGCGGTGACACCACGGTGGTCGATGCCTACCTGAGCCCCATCCTGCGCCGCTACGTGGGGCAAGTGGCCTCGCAAATGCCGGGCGTGCCGCTGTACTTCATGCAAAGCTCGGGCGGCCTGACGCAAGCCAGCCACTTTCAGGGCAAGGATGCGATTCTTTCCGGCCCGGCGGGCGGCATCGTGGGCATGGTGCGCACGGCGCTGGCGGCTGGCCTGCACAAGGTGATCGGCTTCGACATGGGCGGCACCAGCACCGACGTGAGCCACTACGCGGGCGAGTTTGAGCGCGCGTTCGAAACCCAAGTGGCCGGCGTGCGCATGCGTGCGCCGATGATGAGCATCCACACCGTGGCCGCGGGCGGCGGCTCGCTGTTGCAGTTTGATGGCGCGCGCCTGCGCGTGGGGCCGCAGAGCGCCGGCGCCAACCCCGGGCCGGCCTGCTACCGGCGCGGCGGGCCGCTGACGGTGACCGATGCCAACGTGCTGCTCGGCCGGCTGCAACCCACGTGGTTCCCCAGGGTGTTTGGGCCTGCCGGCAACGAGGCCCTGGATCGTGATGTGGTGGTGGCCAAGTTCGAGGCGCTGGCCGCGCAGTTGCGCCGCGGCAGCAGTGCGGTTGCCACGCCGGCATCCACACCTGAATCGTTAGCCAGCGGTTTCTTGCGCATCGCCGTGCAGAACATGGCCAACGCCATCAAGCGCATCTCAGTCGCGCGCGGCTACGACGTCACCCAGTACGCCCTGCAATGCTTTGGCGGCGCCGGCGGCCAGCATGCCTGCGCGGTGGCCGATGCGCTGGGCATGAGCCGCGTTTTCATCCACCCGTTGGCCGGCGTGCTCAGCGCCTATGGCATGGGCCTGGCCGACCAGACGGCGATGCGCGAATCGGCACTTGAATTGGCGCTTGGCGATGCCGGCCTGGCGCACGCCAATGCGCGGCTTGATGAGCTGGGCGCCGCGGCGACACAGGCTCTGCTTGACCAAGGCTTGCCCGCGCAAAGCATGCG
>JAYUQE010000064.1:0-5563 GCA_043756905.1 Burkholderiales bacterium
CACCGGCATGCCCGCGCAGCCACCGTTGTTCGCTGAGGCGCCGGTGCACGGCCAGGCCGCTGCGGCCGTGCCCCTGGCCGAGCGGCTGCGCCCGCGCACGCTTGATGAGGTGATCGGCCAGCCGCACCTGCTCGGCCCGGGCCAGCCGTTGCGCGCGGCATTCGAGCATGCGCGGCTTCATTCCATGATCCTGTGGGGCCCGCCGGGCGTGGGCAAAACCACCTTGGCGCGGCTGATGGCCGGTGCGGTCGAAGCTGAATTCGTGGTGCTGTCGGCCGTGCTCGCCGGTGTGAAAGACATCCGCGAAGCTGTGGAGCAGGCCAAGGCCGCGCGCCGCGCCGGGCGTGCCACCGTCGTCTTCGTCGATGAGGTCCACCGCTTCAACAAGGCGCAGCAAGATGCCTTCTTGCCGCATGTCGAAAGTGGCCTGTTCACCTTCATCGGCGCCACCACCGAAAACCCGTCGTTCGAGGTCAACTCGGCGCTGCTGTCGCGCGCCAGCGTGCATGTGCTCAAACCGCTGGGCGATGACGATCTTGCCGTGCTGTTGGGCCGTGCTCAGACCTTGCTTGATGCGCCGCCCCTCACGCCCGCGGCGCGCACGCGCCTGGTGGCGCATGCCGATGGCGACGCCCGCCGCCTGCTCAATGCTTTTGAGAACCTGTGCGCATCGCTGCCACCGGGCCTGGCAGACATCGACGAGCCGCAACTCGAAAAGGCCCTGGGCGAGGCCCTGCGCCGCTACGACAAGGGCGGCGACCATTTCTACGACACCATCTCCGCGCTGCACAAGGCCGTGCGCGGCAGCGACCCCGACGCCGCGCTGTACTGGCTGGTGCGCATGCTCGATGGCGGCGCCGACCCGCGCTACCTGGCCCGGCGCATGTTGCGCATGGCCAGTGAAGACATCGGCCTGGCCGACCCGCGCGCGCTGCGCCTGACGCTCGACGCCTGCGAGGTGTATGAACGCCTGGGCTCGCCCGAAGGTGAGCTGGCGTTGGCGCAGGCGGTGGTCTACCTGGCCGTTGCGCCCAAGTCCAACGCCGTTTACACCGCCTACAACGCCGTGCGTGCGCTGGTCAAGCAAGACAGTAGCCGCCCCGTGCCCGAGCACTTGCGCAACGCGCCCACGCGGCTGATGAAGCAGCTCGGCCACGGCGCCGGTTACCGCTATGCGCACGATGAAGATGGCGGTTTTGCCGCGGGCGAGACCTACCTGCCGGCCGGCCTGGAAGGGCAACAGTTCTATGCCCCCGTGCCGCGGGGGCTGGAACTGCGCATCGGCGAGCGGCTGCGCGAACTGCGGGCAATGAATGCGCAGGCGGCGGCATCGGGTGTCGTGGCCGGGTCGCCGCGAAAGGGTTAGCCCGCGCGCGGGCCACGTAGGCCCGCTCCTAGAATCGTTTGGACGACGAACGAAAACGGGCCCGTTGCTTACGGGTGTCGAGCCAAGCTCGGAAGTACGCCAACCCAGAGGTATCGGAACATGAAACCGCGTCTTCGAGCCGATGCCGTCGTTGCAAATGCTCGCGATACCTCCGGGTATCGCTGCGCTTTGCGCCTAGGCCTCGACCCGAATCCATCGGCTTCATTGAGTTCCGATACCTCTGGGTTGGCGTATTAGGAGACCGCGCATGGACACCTTCATCCAACAGATCATCAACGGTCTGGTGCTGGGCAGCATGTATGCGCTGGTGGCCCTGGGCTACACCATGGTCTACGGCATCGTCAACCTCATCAACTTCGCGCATGGCGATGTGCTGATGATCGGCGCGCTGGTCAGTTGGACGGTGGTCACCGCGCTGGCCGGCATGGGGCTGCCGGGCTGGTTGCTGTTGTTGATTTCGCTGGTGGCCGCGGTCATCGTGTGCTGCGCGCTGAACTACACCATCGAGAAGGTGGCCTACCGCCCGCTGCGCAACGCGCCGCGCCTGGCGCCACTCATCACCGCCATGGGCATGAGCCTGCTGCTGCAAACCTTGGCCATGATCATCTGGAAGCCCACCGTCAAGTCCTACCCCATCTTGCTGCCCAGCGAGCCCTTTCACATCGGCGGGGCGGTGATCAACACGGTGCAGATCCTGATCCTCGTGGTCACTGCCATCACGCTGGCCGGGTTGTTGTACCTGGTCAACCACACCAAGCTTGGCCGGGCCATGCGTGCCACGGCCGAGAACCCCAAGGTGGCCGGGTTGATGGGCGTGCGGCCCGACACGGTGATCTCCGCCACCTTCATCATCGGCGCCGCCCTGGCCGCGCTGGCCGGCGTGATGTACGCCGCCAACTACGGTTCGGCCCAACACACCATGGGCCTGCTGCCGGGCCTGAAAGCCTTCACGGCCGCGGTGTTCGGCGGCATCGGCAACCTGGGCGGGGCCATGCTGGGTGGGGTGCTGCTTGGCTTGATTGAAGCGTTAGGCGCGGGCTACATTGGCGACCTCACCGGCGGCGTGCTGGGCAGTCATTACCAGGACATCTTCGCCTTCGTGGTGCTCATCATCGTGCTCACCTTGCGCCCGCAGGGCTTGCTGGGTGAACGGGTGGCCGATCGAGCTTAGAGGGAGACACCCATGAAGAAAAAACTCATCGTCTTCCTGCTGTGCGCCGTGGCCTTGCTGGTGCTGCCGCTGGTGGCGCAGCAATTCGGCAACGCCTGGGTGCGCATCCTCGACTTCGCCTTGCTCTACGTGCTGCTGGCGCTGGGCCTGAACATCGTGGTCGGCTATGCCGGGCTGCTCGACCTGGGCTACGTGGCCTTCTATGCCGTTGGCGCCTACCTGTTCGGGCTGCTCGCCTCACCGCACCTGCATGAAACCTATCCGTGGATCAAGGCGGCGCTGCCGGCCGGTATGCACACCTACTGGTGGGTCATCGTGCCGCTGGGGGCGCTGGTGGCCGGCCTGGTGGGCGTGCTGCTGGGTGCGCCCACGCTCAAATTGCGCGGCGACTACCTGGCCATCGTCACCCTGGGTTTTGGCGAAATCATCCGCGTGTTCATGAACAACCTGGATGCGCCGGTGAACATCACGAATGGCCCCAAGGGCCTGGCGCAAATCGACCCGGTGAGCATCTTCGGCATCAGCTTCGGCAAGGCGCACACCTTCTTCGGCATCGAATTTGCATCGGTCACGCTGTACTACTACCTGTTCCTCACGCTGGTCATCTTCAGCGTCGTGTTGTGTTATCGGTTAGAGCGCTCACGCATCGGCCGTGCCTGGATGGCCATTCGTGAAGACGAAATCGCGGCCAAGGCCATGGGCATCAACACGCGCAACTTGAAGCTGCTGGCCTTCGGCATGGGCGCCACGTTTGGCGGCGTCTCGGGCACCATGTTCGCCACCTTCCAGGGCTTCATCTCGCCGGAGTCTTTTTCGCTGCAAGAGTCGATCATGATCGTGGCCATGGTGGTGCTCGGCGGCATTGGCCACATTCCGGGCGTGATCGTCGGTGCCTTGTTGCTGGCCGCCTTGCCCGAGGTGCTGCGCTACGTGGGCGGTGGCTTGCAGGCCATGACCGACGGCCGGCTCGATGCGTCCATCCTGCGCCAGTTGCTGGTGGCCCTGGCCATGATCGCGGTGATGCTGGCGCGCCCGCGCGGCCTGTGGCCCACGCCCGAACACGGCAAGGCCGCGCCGCAGCCGGTGGCGGGCAAGTGAAGTGGCAAGTGAAGGGGCAAGTGAAGGGGCCGGCAGCATGACTGCGGTGTTGAACGTCTCGGGTGTCTCCAAACGCTTTGGCGGCCTGCAAGCTTTGTCTGATGTCGGCATGCGCATCGAGCCCGGCCAAATCTATGGCCTGATCGGCCCCAACGGCGCTGGCAAAACCACCTTCTTCAACGTGCTCACCGGCCTGTACGAGCCCGACTCCGGCACGTTCGAACTCGGCGGCAAGGCTTATCGGCCCAGCGCCGTGCATGAAGTGGCCAAGGCCGGCATTGCGCGCACATTCCAGAACATCCGCCTGTTCGCAGAGATGACGGCTTTGGAAAACGTCATGGTCGGCCGCCACGTGCGCACGCACTCGGGGCTCATCGGCGCGGTGTTCCGCACGGCAGGCTTCAAGGCCGAAGAAGCCGCCATTGCGCAGCGCGCGCAAGAGTTGCTCGACTACGTGGGCATCGGCCGCTACGCCGAATACAAGGCGCGCACGCTGAGCTATGGCGACCAGCGCCGGCTTGAAATCGCCCGCGCCCTGGCCACCGAGCCCAAGCTGATCGCGCTCGATGAACCGGCCGCCGGCATGAACGCGACTGAAAAAATCGTGCTGCGCGAATTGATCGACCGCATCCGCAAAGACGGCAGCACCATCCTGCTGATCGAACACGATGTGAAGCTGGTGATGGGCCTGTGCGACCGTGTCACGGTGCTCGACTACGGCAAGCAAATCGCCGAAGGCACACCCTACGACGTGCAGCGCAACGAAAAGGTCATCGAGGCCTACCTCGGCGCGGGCCACAAGGCGCATTGACGGTGCACTGAATAAAGTTGAATGGAACGTTGACCATGGCCAACCCGGTGTTGCTCGAAGTAAAAAGCCTGAAGGTGGCATACGGCGGCATCCAGGCCGTCAAGGGCGTGAGCTTCGAAGTGCGTGCCGGTGAACTCGTCAGTTTGATCGGCGCCAACGGCGCCGGCAAGACCACCACCCTGAAGGCCATCACCGGCCTGCAGCCCGTGGCCAGCGGCGAGATCTTGTTCATGGGCAAGAGCATCAAGGGCCAGGGCGCGTGGGACCTGGTCAAGCAGGGCCTGGTCATGGTGCCCGAAGGGCGCGGCTGCTTCACGCGCATGACCATCACCGAAAACCTGCTCATGGGCGCCTTCGTTCGCACCGATGGGGAGGTGCAGTCCGACATGGACAAGGTCTTCATCACCTTCCCGCGCCTGAAGGAGCGCCGCGCGCAACTCGCCGGCACCATGAGCGGCGGCGAGCAGCAAATGCTGGCCATGGGCCGCGCCCTGATGGCCCGGCCCAAGGTGCTGCTGATGGACGAGCCCAGCATGGGCCTGAGCCCGCTCATGGTCGACAAGATTTTTGAAGTGGTGCAGACCATTCACGCCCTGGGCACCACGATCCTGCTGGTGGAACAGAACGCCAGCCGGGCACTCAACCTGGCCGATCGCGGTTACGTGATGGAGTCGGGCGAGATCACCATGACCGGCCCGGCCAAGGCCTTGCTGAACGACCCCAAGGTGCGAGCGGCGTACCTGGGCGAATAGACCGCCTTGCCTGGCCGCGGCGCCGCTGCGCCACACCACGGCGCAATACCGTCGCAATACCGTCGCAATACCGTCGCAGTAGCCTCGCAGTAACCTCGCGGTAACGGCCCGGGGCTATACCGGGGCCATGCCACCGCACCGCATGTCTGCACCCTTGCCCGCCACACCCACCGCGCACACCGCGCCTGCCTGGGAACTGCGCCTGCTGGGCCTGCCCTGCCTCATCGGCCCGGGCAGCGGGGCAAAGCTGGCCTTGCGCCCGAAAGACGCCGCCTTGCTGGCCGTGGTGGCCCTGGCCGGGCCGATCAAGCCCGACCACCTGGCCGCGCTGCTGTGGCCGGGCG
>JAYUQE010000065.1:0-2140 GCA_043756905.1 Burkholderiales bacterium
CAACACGCCGGGCTGCGCCAGCATCTCCTTGATGTGGGCAATGTGGGCGGCGTCTTCATGGCCGGGGCTGGTCCAGTAGGTCCACAGGTAGTCGATGAAGGCGGCGTCGTTGTCCATCAGCGCCCGCTCAGGCAGGCCCGGAAGCTGGAAGAACCACCAGTGAAAGGATCGGTGCACATGCTTCGGGTTGAGCATGCTCTTGGCCACCTCGGCCGGGTGCGGCACCGCCATCACCACCGCGCGGCGCACCAGTTGCGGGAATGCCGCCAGCACCGCATACGAAATGATGGCACCCCAGTCCTGGCCCACCAAGTGCACCGGCTCGCCGCCGCCCAGTGCGCCGATGAGCGCGGCCACGTCGGTGGCCAGCGTGGCCTTGTCGTAGTAGCCATTGGCCGGAATGGACGTGGGCCAGTAGCCGCGCAGAAAGGGCGCCACCACGCGGTAGCCTGCTGCGGCCAGCGCGGGCATCTGGTGGCTCCAGGTGTGAGCCGTGTCCGGGAAGCCGTGCAGCATCAGCACAAGAGGGCCGCTGCCCTGCTCCAGGTACGCAAAGTCAATGCCGTTGGCGTGGACGTGTTGCATGCGGCTTGCCGGTAGCGGCTGAAGGGGTGGAGCCTGATTCTTGCAGCACAGGGTAGCCCGTCACTGGCTCACGACGTCGACGCAAACCTGCCCCGTGCTCGAAGCCGGCCTGTGGTGACGCCGCCGCCTTGCCGGTCACTGGCAACCCAGTGATACTGGCCGCGACGGTGCGCCCTGCGCCTGCATCGAACGGGATGGTCGGATGACGAAACTGCTGGGGATTTCGGGCAGGCTGCGGGCCAAGTCCTTCAACACCGCACTGCTGCGCGCAGCGCAAGCGGAGGCCGTGGACGGGGTGCAGCTGGAAGTCGCCACGCTGCACGGCGTGCCGCTGTACGACGGCGACGAGGAGCAGCAGCACGGCACGCCACAGGCCGTCCGGTTGCTCAAGGACCAAATGCGGGCCAGTGACGGGCTCATCCTCGTCACGCCGGAATACAACAACGGCGTGCCCGGCGTTTTCAAGAACACGGTCGACTGGCTCTCGCGCCCGACCCCCGGGCTCGTGGACATCTTCAAAGACCGGCCCGTGGCGGTGATCGGCGCCTCGCTGGGTGGCTTCGGCACCATCCTCGCGTGCAGCCACTGGCTGCCCGTGCTGCGAACGCTCGGTGTGCGTCATTGGAGCGGCGGGCGCCTGATGGTGGCGCGCGCAGCGGCGGTTTTTGCGGCCGACGGCAGTCTTCAAGACGACGCGATCCGGCGCCAACTCGCTGAATTCATCGCGGGTTTTGCGGCCTTCGTCCGGGCAACTGCGCCCAGCCAGCAGGCGGCAATCTGATGGACTCGCTATACCACCGCTTCAGCGAGTTGTTCGCCCAGCTCGGGCTGGCCTCGGACGACGAGTCCATCCGCAGCTTCATCGCCGAGCACCGGCCACTGCCCGGGGACGTCAAGCTCGAAGACGCTGCGTTCTGGACACCTGCGCAGGCCCAACTGCTGCGCGAAACCATCGCCGATGATGCCGACTGGGCCGAAGTCGTGGATCACCTCAACGCCGCGTTGCGATTGGTGTCGTGACGCCCCGCGGGCCAGGCTCCTGGCGACAGCTCCGCGCCGCCCTCTTGACAAAAGTGGTGTCGCCGAAGACATCTTCGACGGCCGCCTTGCCCATGTTGAACAGCGGCCGCTGCGTTGCCGGCACTCGACCCAAGCCCCGTCAAGCTCCCTGCTGCGACAGGGTGGCAGCGCGGCGCAGGCACCGCAAGACGACACCACGCTGCGCCAGGCCTTGCACTCGCGTGCCTTCTGGGGCGCCAACACCGAAGCGCTGGCGCGGCGTTCGGCGTACTGCGTTGACCGCATTCTCAAAGGCGCCAAGCCCGGCGACTTGCCCATCGAACTGCCGACCACTTTCGAGCTGGTGCCCAACATGAAAGCCGCCGAGATGCTGGGCATCACGATTGCGCCGCCGCAGCGGGCGCGCTGGCTTGAGCCGCGTAACGCGACGCGATACACTGCGCCATGATCCTGAGCTTCAAGCACAAGGGCTTGGAGGCCTTCTTCCTCAAGGGCAGCAAGGCAGGCATCCAAGCCGCGCAAGCGCCCAAGCTCG
>JAYUQE010000066.1:0-2138 GCA_043756905.1 Burkholderiales bacterium
GCCTCGCTGTGCCACCCGGCACAGCTGCGTTTTGCGCCTAGGCTGAGCCCCTTTGCAGGCCCAACGCGGGCCCAACCCCAAGCCCGACAGGCTCCTAGCTAGGCCCCGGGCCGCGTTCGCGCAAGCCTGTTGTATCCTTCGCGCCCACCTGCGCAGGCAGGTTCACGCGGGCGTAGCTCAATGGCAGAGCTGAAGCTTCCCAAGCTTAAGACGAGGGTTCGATTCCCTTCGCCCGCTCCACCTCTTCAGCTTGCCCAGCCTGTACCTCATGGCCCCGCGCAAGACCGCGGCGACACAGCGTGTCGTGGGCAAACCGGCGCACCCATTGCATGAAGCCGCCCCTGCGAATCCTCTGTCTCGGCGCCCCGGCGCCCGATCTTTCCACGGCGCCCTTCGGCCCCTTCGAGGTCAACGCAGCAGCGCAGTTGGATGCGGCCGCGCAAGCCCTGAACGAACAGCCGCATGACGCCCTGCTGGTGCACCTGGGCGCCGGCCTGGCTCCCGATGCGCTGCTGCATTGGGCAGCTTGGTCGCATGCCGTGCTTGAAACAGCCGTGGTGGTGGTGGTGGCCGGGCCGGCGCCCGAGCTGGCCTTGCAACTGCTGCAACTTGGTGCACAAGACGTGCTGGGCGAACACGATGCCACGCCGGCCAACCTGGCCCGCGCCCTGGGCTTGAGCGTACAGCGCAAGCGGTTGGAACGTTCGGCACGCCAAGCCTTCGCCATCGACCTGGGCACCGGCCTGCCCAACCACCTGCAATTGCTTGAGCACATGAGCCACCTGTTGGCGCTGCGCGAACGCGAGTCGGCGCCCATGGCCTTGCTGGTGCTGCGCATCGAAGGTCTGGCCACCGTCGAGGCGCAGCTGGGCAGCGAAGCCGCCAACGTGCTGCGGCGTAAAGCTGCTGTGCGCCTGCGCGCCGGCCTGCGTGCCAGCGACGTGGTGGCCGCGCTGGGGGCAGACACCTTTGCCGTGCTGCTGGGCTGGATCGACGCGGCGGGCGACGGCGCGCGCGTGCTGGCCAAGCTGGCCGCGGCGCTGCGCCAGCCGTTCAGCGTGGCCGGCAACGACCTGGCGCTGGCCGTGAGCGCCGGTTTGGCCCTGTACCCCGAGCATGGCAAAGACACCAACACCTTGCTGCACCGCGCCCTGGGCCAGGCCAGCACGGCCAGCGCCGAGGGCCGGGTGGGCTTCGTCAACCGGGTTGAACGCGGCACGCTGGCGGCGGCCAATGATGAAGGGCCGCCGGGCAAATGAGCGGGGTCAGTGGCGTGCCCAGTGAATTCAACGGTTAGACGTGAGCGCGGCCACTTCAGTGCGCCACCTCATGACGCCACCTCATGACGCCACGTCAGTACGCCACGTCAGTACGCCACTTCAACCCGCTACTTCAGCACATCCCCCAGGCACAGGTACTTCACCTCAACGTAATCATCCATGCCCAGGTGCGAGCCCTCGCGCCCGAGGCCCGATTGCTTGACGCCGCCGAACGGCACTTCGGCCGATGAGATCAACCCCGTGTTGATGCCCACCATGCCGTATTCCAGCGCCTCGGCCACGCGGAAGATGCGGCCCACGTCGCGGCTGTAGAAGTAGCTGGCCAGGCCGTATTCGGTGGCGTTGGCCATCTCAATCACCTCGGCTTCGGTGTTGAAGCGAAACACCGGCGCCACCGGGCCAAAGGTTTCTTCGCGCGCGCACAGCATGGTCGGCGTCACGTCGGCCAGCACGGTGGGGGTGAAGAAGCGCTCGCCGCTGCGCGCGCCGCCCGTCACCACGCGCGCGCCCTTGGCCAAGGCATCGGCCACATGCGCTTCCACCTTGGCCATGGCTGCGGCGTCGATCATCGGGCCTTGCGTCACGCCGGCTTCAAAGCCGTTGCCCACGCGGATGCCTTGCGCTTTTTCGGCCAGGCGGGCCACGAAGGCGTCGTACACGCCGGCCTGCGCATACAAGCGGTTGGCACAGACGCAGGTTTGGCCGGCGTTGCGGTACTTGCTGACCATGGCGCCTTCCACGGCGCTGTCGATGTCGGCGTCGTCGAACACGATGAACGGTGCATTGCCGCCGAGTTCGAGCGAGATCTTCTTCACCGTCGGCGCGCACTGCGCGGCCAGGATGCGGCCGACTTCTGTG
>JAYUQE010000067.1:0-5502 GCA_043756905.1 Burkholderiales bacterium
ACACCGCCGCAACCGCCACGCCCACCGGCACCCGCGCCGACGCCGCCCGCCGCGCCCGGCGCCGTGGCCAGCGACGACCCCGCCCGTGCCCTGGGCCGCTTGCCCAGCCGGCTGCAAGCCTTGCCGCAACCCACGCCGCGCCAGCCCGATTGGTTGAGCGCCACGCCGGCCCTGGTGGTGGAGCCGTCCGGCCCTGACAAGACGCTGCGTGCGGCACCGCTGTTGCCGCGGCGCAGCCGGCGCGCGTTGCTCAGTGCGGCTTTGGCCACCCAGGTGCCGGAAGGCGCGCCGGATGTGAATCGCATCGTCGCGCAACTTGGCCGGGGCCGCCCGCTGCGCCGCCTGCCGCGCCTGCCGCGGCGCACGCTGCGCCACGGCGTTGAAGTGTGGTTTGACCGCGCGCCGTGGCTGCGCCCGTATCTGGCCGACCAGGTTGAACTGATCGAATACCTGCAAGCCCTGCTGCCGGGTGAGCGCGTGCTGGTGCGCGAGATCCAGGCGCGGCCCTTACGCGGCTTCGTGGCGGGCTCGCTGGCGCCCGTGCTGCTGTTGTCAGACCTGGGTGCGCTGTACCGCCCGCAGGCCACACGGCCGGCCACGCCGCAGGCCTGGGGCGAGTGGGCAGCCGCCCTGGGCCGGCGTGGCCGCCATGCCTTGGCCCTGGTGCCCGCGGCACCGCCGCGCTGGCGCGCCGTGCCGGGCATCGGCCAACTGCCGTGGAGCGAGCACTGCAACCTGGGCGATGTGGCGCGCGCACGCAGCGGGCTGTTTTGGCAAGTTGAACCGGCTGGCGTGGATGAACATGCCGTGCGCAGTTTGGCCCTGCCCTTGAGTGCCGCCGTGCGCGTGAGCCCTTGGCTGCTGCGTGAAACGCGCCGCCGAGCGCACCTGGATGTGGCCACCGAAGCCGACCTTTGGTTCAGCGGCCTGCTGCAATCGCAAGGCCAGGCCGGCCTGGTGTTCAACCCCAACGTGGCGCAGGTGTTGCGCGAAGAACTGCAAGCCAGCGCCGGGCTGGAACAGGCGCTTGCGCTGGCGGCGCAGGCACGGCCCGATGCCCACGACGGCCTGGCGCTGGAAGAAGCCTTGATCGCGCTGGAGTTGCGTCGCACGCTCAGTGAAGCCAGCGCCGAGCTGGCCTTGCGCCCGGCGCTGGCCGGCATTGCCTCGCCCGATGGCCAAGCCGTGGCCACCTGGGCGGCGCATGCCTGGACGCGGTTTTCACCCGCCGTGCGCGCCACGCAGGCGGCGCGGCAACTGGCCTATGCGGCGGCGCTGCGGTTGGACACACAGGCGTGGTTGGGCAGCGGCGCGCAGGCCCGGCCGGCGCTGCCCGAGGGTGGGGAGTGGTTGCTGGCTGACGCCGGCGGGCCGCGGGTCAACATGAGCGTTGAGTTGCGCCAGTACGCCGACGGCAGCACCAACCTGGTGGTGGGGCCCGCTCAGGCAACCACAGTGGCTTGCCATCTGGTGAGCGTGCCGCGGCGCGAACCGATGTGGTTGCTGGTGGGCCGCGCCGGTGCGGACGGCCCGGCGCGAGGCGAGCAGACCGTGCGCCTGGACCCGAAGATGGCCACGCAGATCGACCTGGGCGATCTCTCGCCTGGCGCTGAAATCGAACTACGCTGGCTGGCCGGCGCTCGGTTTGACCTGGCGCTACCGCTGGACATGGCCAGCGCGCTCGCCCCCGCCGTGCTGGCCTGTGACGATGCCGCCGCGCGCCATGGCCCCCTGCTGCTGCTGAGCCCGGATCGGGGGCTGGTGCTCAGGGCTGCGGTTCCGGCTGATCAGGCACAAACGATGCAAGCGGGCCGCACCTACATGTTCACGTCAGCCAACGGCGAAGGCCGCGTTGCTGGGCAGGCCTTGGGCTGGCTCGAGGGTTGGGACGACGCCGCGCAAGTCATTCATTTCGCCGCCCAGGTGCCCGGCCCGCAGGTGAAGTGGGCGCCGATGGATGCCCAGTTGCTGGCTTTGCGGGACGCGGCCGCTGTGCCGGAAGGGTATTTGTACATCGGCCTGGGCGAACGCGCGGTGGCTGCGGCGCGTTGGCTGGTCATTGCGCAAGGCAGCCCTGCCGGGGCATCCACCGGTCGTTACTTTGTTGACGCGCACAACGGCGACAGCACGCTGACCCAAACCGGCCTGTTGTTCAACCCGAGCGACGGCGAGTGGTGGCTGGTGTTCGGCACGACCAGCCAGCGCAGCAGCCAGGGTCAATTCATCCACACCCTGAACCGCCAACCCCTCGGGCAGGTGCAGGCGCATCTGGCCGAGGCTCGCGCCGAGGTTTTACCCAGCGTCAAGGCGGAATCGGTGCCGGCACCTTCGCCCGCACCGCGCAGCCTGGGCACCAGCTTGCGCGCCCGACTGGCGGACTCTATGGAGCCGCTCAAGCCCGAGGAACTAGGCTTGTTTGAACTCGACTTCGAAAGCGGGTTGCAGCTTCGCCCGGCCGCTAACGTTCCAGATGACGAGCCTATTCTGGTCTTCATCCACGGTGAAGCGGCCAGCGCGCAGGGCAGCTTTGGCCAGTTGCTCGATCAAGCCAACCCCGAACGCGAACAACTGCGCGATCGCTACCGCGGCCGGTTGTATGCCTTTCAGTACCGCAGCATCACCCAACATCCCGCTGCTGCGGCGGTGACGCTGTTGCGCGCCTTGCCCAGTGGCGCACGGGTTCATCTCGTCACGCACAGCGGCGGCGGGCTGGTGGGTGAATTGCTTTGCCTGGGGCAGAGCGTGGCGAGCGTGCCAGTGAATGAAGCCTTTCAAAATGCCGACGAGGCAGGCGGCCCGTGGAACGGCCTGTTAAATACCCTGGCGCACGAACGCGCTGTACGCATCGAACGCTTCATCCGCATCGCCTGCCCTGCGGCCGGCACGCCGATCTTCGAACGCTCCATCGAGCGTGGCGTCAGCCTGATCGGCCTGGTGCCCGGCATCGGCTGGGCGCTCAGCCTCATCCCCGGCCTGGACCGGCTGCTCAGCGACCCACAGGCCAGCCCGGGCCTGGCGGCACTGAGCCCGCAATCCGAATTGATCACGCGCCTGAACCAGGGCATCACCACGCATGCTCCGCTCACGGTGGTGGCCGGCGTGGCGCAAAGCGGCGGCGCCCTGAGCAAGCTGGGCCGCTGGGCGCAGCGCTTCATCACCGGGCTGGAAGGCGCCGCCAAGGGCGACGACCTGGTCGTGCCGTTGCACTCGGCCTTTGGTGGCCTGGAGCGCGTGCAGGGCGTGGACTACCTCATCGCCGAAGGCCCTGAAGTCACACACTTCAACTTCCTGCGCAACGAGGCCACGCGCCGGGCCATCGTGGCGGCTTTGTTGCAGCCCGAAGGCACGCCCACTGGCTTCAAGCATGCTGATTCATTGAGCGAGCTGCGCGCGCAGCTCGACCCCACCGCCGTGCCACGCGCTGAACCCGCGTGAAGCGGCAAGGGTCAACAGACCCTAAACCAGGAGAAGCACCATGGCCTATCGCAGTTTTGAACAGCATCTGGACCCCGCCGTTGGCCCCAAGCGCATCCTCGCGCTCGACGGTGGCGGCATTCGCGGCGTGCTCACCCTGGGCATGCTGGCCGAAGTGGAGGCGGTGTTGAAGAAGCGCTTCAACGACGACCCGGCGTTTCGCCTCGGTCACTATTTCGACCTGATCGGCGGCACCTCCACCGGCGCCATCATCGCCGCCGCATTGGCCATCGGCATGACGGTGGCCGAAGTGCGCGAGCAGTACGAAAAGCTCGGCAATGCCGTCTTCAAGCCCAGCATCTGGCGCCAGGGCCTGGTGCGCCAGAAGTTCGACGCGGCCGATGTGGCGCGCGCATTGAAGTCGGTGTTTGGCGACCGCACGCTGGCCCAGGGCGACTACCTCACCGGGCTGATGATCATGTCCAAGCGGCTCGATACCGGCAGCCCCTGGCCGCTGAGCAACAACCCGCGCGCGCGCTATTTCGGTGTGCGGCCCAATGCCAATTCGCCGACCATTCCGAATGGTGAATTTCCCCTGTGGAAGGTGGTGCGCGCCAGCTCCGCGGCGCCGTACTTTTTTGCCCCCGAGCACATCGACATCGCGCGCGCCGACAAAACCCGCGGCCTGGGCGCGGTGAAGGGCGAGTTCATCGACGGCGGCGTGAGCACGGCCAACAACCCGTCGTTGCAACTGATGCTGATGGCCACGCTGGAAGGCTTCAACTTCAACTGGAAGGTGGGGCCCGATGAGTTGCTGCTGGTGTCGCTGGGCACGGGCAAGGCCGACCCGGCGCAAGGCTTGTCCAGCGGCTTGATGGGTGTCTCGGCCGCGCACGCCATGCGGGCATTGACCTCGCTGATGGACGATTGCGGTGACATGGTCGAAACCGTGATGCAGTGGCTCTCGGTCAGCCCCACGGCGCGTGAGATCGACCGCGAGACGCAGTTCGCGCAGCCCACGCTGGCCGGTGCCGCGCGCCTGAGCTACCTGCGCTACAACGTGCTGTTCGACCCCAAGTGGTGCGACAAGGAACTGGGCATCACGCGCAGCGCCAAGGAGCTGAAGGCGCTGGAGGCGATGGACGAGCCCGACAACCTGGCCGCCCTGTACGAGCTGGGCAGCCTGGCCGGGCAAACGCTGGTGAAGGCCGGGCACTTCGGTGCGCGCTTCGATGCCGGCGTGAACTGAGCCTACCTAAAGCGCCATCGTCGGCGGCAGCAGGCTCTTGCGGGCCAGGTGGCCACCGGCATCGAGCGTCGCGTCCTGCAGCGCGGCAGCGGCGTGCACGGCGCGGTCGAAGCGCGGCGGCTTGGGGGCATCGCCCTGCACGATCAACAGCGCCTGCGCGTCTTCGGTTCCGGTGTTGACGAAGCAGCGCGTGGTGCCGGCGGGTAGCGACAAGGTGTCCCACGGGCCGAGCTCGGCCCGCATGCCGTTCGTGCCGGCCAGCGGGCCGAAGTCAACGGCCAGCGGGCTGAATTCGACGGCCAGCGGGCTGAATTCGACGGCCAGCGGGCCGTTGGCGTGCACCAGCACCGCAGTCTGGTCGAGCACGAAAGGCGCACTGCGCTGGCCCGGCGGCACGCGCAGCCACTCGACGCTGAAACCCTGCGGGTCGCTGACGGCGGGGCGGTGGTCGCGGTGCTGGGTCAGCCCCCAGCCGATCACCGGCGCCAGTTCCCAGGCCTGGCCCGGCAGCAGGCTGTCCAGGGTGGCGCGCCGCCAGTCGCGCTGCGCCGGTTTGACGGCGCGCGCCGCCAGCTCGGCCGGCGACCAACGCTTGAGCTGCGCCACCTCGTCGTCGGGCATCAGCGGCAGCAAGTCGGCCGCTTGGGGCCAAGCGCCGCCCGGCGGCACTTCGATGATCTGGTTGTCACGCCCGAGCCACAGGCCGGTGGCACGGGCGCGGTGCATGACGTCCGGGCTCCAGATGATGCCGCCGGTGTCGTCGCCACCCAGCACCGTCATCAGGAAGCCGTGGCGCGTGCCGGTGTTGCTGAAGCCGCGAAACATCCACGGCGGCATGC